>NZ_CDRRTB010000001.1:0-64953 GCF_977045075.1 Peptostreptococcus sp.
TGACGTGATCGTAATGACTAAGTCAACTAAGAAGGGCTTAACTAGGATGATTGGTTCTTGTACAGCCTATGTTTTAAAGCATGCTAAGTGTACTTTAGTTATAGTACCTGAATAGACTATAGCTAGAATATTGATATAAAGTAATTTAATAGAGTGACTATTGCTCCCTTGGAAATTTCCAGGGGAGTTTTTTATTGCGATATTTTTTAAAAAAATGGGCAAAATTCTAATAAAAAAATCACAAATAAAAAAATATTTTGTAAATTTTCTAGACTGTAAGCATTGCAAGGCAAGGAGTCTAACTTAAGATAAAAAAATTTTTGAGAAAATGTTTCTTTTTCATGAAAAAAATGTTTATGAAAACACTTACAAGGGTAAATCCATAACAGAGTAAATTTTGACGTCAATCTATATAAAAACAAATTTTAATTATGGTGATTCCTACAATTCGTAAAGTAGGGTCAAAGTAAAAAACATTATGGAGGTAATTATGAGTAAGATTATAGTAGTAGGTGCAAACCATGCTGGTACAGCAACAATTAGAACAATTTTGAGTAACTATCCACAGCACGAAGTGGTAGTATATGACAAGAATAGCAACATTTCATTCCTAGGTTGTGGTATGGCACTTTGGATAGGAAAGCAGATTTCAAAGGCAGATGGTTTGTTCTACGCTGATAAGGCTCAGTTAGAATCTATGGGTGCTAAGGTACACATGGAAGCGGATGTACATGATATTGATTTCGATGCAAAGAAGGTATTTGTAAAGCTTAAGGATGGAACAGAAATAGAAGATACATATGACAAGATCATATTAGCTACTGGTTCACTTCCAATCATACCAAATATACCAGGTAAGGATTTAGAAAATGTTCAGCAGGTTAAGCTATACCAGAATGCTGCAGAAGTTATTGAAAAGCTAAAGAACCCAGACATTAAGGACGTTGTAGTTGTTGGTGCTGGTTACATAGGTGTAGAATTAGCAGAAGCATTTGAAAGACTAGGAAAGACTGTAACAATGGTTGATATAGCTGAAACTTGTCTTCCAGCATACTATGACGAGCCGTTCACTAGCCTAATGAAGGAAAATCTTGCTAGCCACAATATAAACCTTGAATTTGGTCAGACAGTTCAGGAAATAAAGGGAACTGACGGTAAGGTTTCTTCTGTAGTAACTGACAAGAAGGAAATCAAGGCAGATATGGTTATCCTTTCAATAGGATTCAGACCAAACAATGCCCTAGGTAAGGATAAGCTAGAATTATTCAGAAATGGTTCATACCTAGTAAATAAGAAGCAGGAAACTAGCTTAAAGGATGTTTATGCTATAGGTGACTGTGCTACAGTATATGACAACACTATAGACAACACTAACTATATAGCACTTGCTACAAATGCTGTAAGAAGTGGTATTGTTGCTGCTCACAATGCAGCTGGTACTGAAATAGAATCTATCGGTGTTCAGGGATCAAATGGTATTTGTATCTATGATCTAAAGATGGTTTCTACAGGTATAACTGTTGCTAAGGCTGAAAAGCTTGGTATAGAAGTTGGATACACTGATTTTGAAGATACTCAGAAGCCAGCATTCATAGAAACAACTAATCCAGATGTTAAGATCAGAATAGTATATGACAAGAAGACAAGAGTAGTTCTAGGTGCTCAGATGGCATCTGAATACGATATGTCAATGGGTATCCATATGTTCTCATTGGCTATCCAGGAGAAGGTAACTATCGATAGACTTGCTCTATTAGATATATTCTTCCTACCTCACTTCAACCAGCCATATAACTATATTACAATGGCAGCACTAGGTGCTAAATAATAGATATATCAATTTATACAGCCGAGGGATTCCCTCGGCTGTTAGTATTTTGGTGGCAATATTTGTATTACATCTATATTATACAACCAAAACTTCTTAAAAATTTTAAAATATAAAGTATACTTATAGTAAGATGTATATCTGCTGACTCAACATGGTTAGGTAGTATACTTAGAATTGTTAAATTCATAGAAAATGGAAGGTGATAAATTTGTTGAAATTAAAAGAAGTAATAGGTGGGAACGGCCTAGGTGGAATTTTAGTAACTCTAGAAGATGGACGTTGTGCATGTGTAGTAGTATCGAAAAAATTAATAATTATAGAAGTTCTTTTAGATTCTTTTTTGAAGTGGACTAGTTTTGATGAAGAGGCATCAGAACAGGATATTAAAGATTTGGAAGAAGTACTAAAAAATCCAGAGATGGTACGATATGGTCCTTGTGCAAAAGATTACTTGATGGATAAAAAAATGAAAGAACAATTTGATAAAATAAAACGAGAAGCAGACTATAATTATTAAAGGTGATGCATCTCAATTTAGTATAAAAATATAAAATTTGTATGTGATACGCATTTTTTATCAGGATAATATCTATAAAAACATACTTTCTAATACTTCTAAATATAAATAGTAATAATTAATTTCCCAAATCAGCCCAATTAGGACAAAATATATGTTATAATAATACAATACTAGTAATACTTACTATATTTGGATATGAAAAATAACAAATATTTTCAAATATTCAAAAAATAATTGCAAAAACAATTAAATTGTTGTTTATTAAAATAAGTACTAAAGATAAAAACAATAATATCAGAAAGGATACGTGAATAATTATAGAAAAATACCTATAAAGTGAATTAATAATCACCAAGGGGCAAGATATTTACGAGTGTTTTTTAGCTGAATCATAAACAGTACAAACTGATAATAGAAAAATTAGGAGTGCTGAAAATCTAGGAATAGATAATGTGATGTGTAGCATGTAGCAGTATTAAGGAGTTGATTGAGATGCTAAACAGAGAACAAGTACTAGAGGTTGCGGAACTATTTTTCGGTAGTAAGCCAGAGGAAGCTTATAAAAAGGTTAGCTCTATGAGTGAGTGGGCGCAGTTTACAGGTTCTATTAAAAAGAAAGATATAGGATAAAGTGTTAATTAAAATTATGGAGGAGTTATTATGATGGTGATATTTAGTGAAAAACTAAAAAAGCTTATGGAATTAATAGAGCCGTATGAAGAGTATGACTTTGAAAACGGTGGCTCGAAATTAGTTAATGACGCTCCAGAAGAAGTTAAAAAACTATTCCCAGAATATATAGCTTTAAGACATAAGGAGTTATCGGGATTAGACTAAGCACTTTAACAGTAGTTAGGGTGCTTTTTTAGTGCAGTAAATCTATATAACGGATTTTGGCTGAAATTCGACGTATAAAAATCTATATGACGAAAAAAGGCTGAAATTCGTTGTATAAAATATGAGAGGAGTAGTATATGAAATATAGGAAAAAACCAGTCATAATAGATGCTTTTCAATTTAATGCGATTTTATGAATAAAGACGGAACATACCAACTAATGTAAAGGTAGGTTGGGGTGTAGATAATGATAAAATACACTTAACTACCGTGATAATTGAAGAGGTGAAGTAATATGAAAATAAAACAGTATGATAGAGTTAGATTGAAAGATGGTAGAGAAGGTGACGTAATGGAGATATATGGAGATTATGAAGTTTTTTTAATTACTGTTGGTGTTGATGAATATACTTGGGAAGATATAGATGTAAAACTAGATGATATTGTAGAGGTGATATAGTGGATAACCTTAAAACAGTGTATAAGATGCTTGTTGGAATTGAATCGTCTATGGACGTATCCGATTTGATTGTACATTTCTAGAGACATTAAAAATATCAGAAGAAAGAAAAAATAAAATACTCCAATCAATGATTGATGATGGATTAATTGATGGGTTTACAAGAGTCAATTATGCGGGCGGCTATGGCTTTAAAGCTTTAGAGCCTAGGCTGACAATTAAAGGGATGGAGTTTCTACAAGAAAATTTGACAATGCAAAAAATAAAGAATGGTTTGAAAGACATAAAATTTGTATGTGATACGTATTTTTTATAAGGATAATATCTATAAAAACATACTTTCTAATACTTCTAAATATAAATAGTAATAATTAATTTCCCAAATCAGCCCAATTAGGACAAAATATATGTTATAATAATACAATACTAGTAATACTTACTATATTTGGATATGAAAAATAACAAATATTTTCAAATATTCAAAAAATAATTGCAAAAACAATTAAATTGTTGTTTATTAAAATAAGTACTAAAGATAAAAACAATAATATCAGAAAGGATACGTGAATAATTATAGAAAAATACCTATAAAGTGAATTAATAATCACCAAGGGGCAAGATATTTACGAGTGTTTTTTAGCTGAATCATAAACAGTACAAACTGATAATAGAAAAATTAGGAGTGCTGAAAATCTAGGAATAGATAATGTGATGTGTAGCATGTAGCAGTATTAAGGAGTTGATTGAGATGCTAAACAGAGAACAAGTACTAGAGGTTGCGGAACTATTTTTCGGTGGTAAGCCAGAGGAAGCTTATAAAAAGGTTAGCTCTATGAGTGAGTGGGCACAGTTTACAGGTTCTATTAAAAAGAATGAAAATGATAGAAGAATGCGTATAATAATGAGGAAGAGTGATTTGTCGGTTTGGGACAAGCATACTGCAGTTATAGGAAATGAAAGTATGTGTCCTACCTACGATATTGGTTATTAGGCATATCATAAGGCTTGTGATAGAGCCTTATTCATACTATATTACAAATTTGCACGTCTACTGAATTTCATATAAAATACCCTAAACATCCATACAGTATGGGTGTGGTCAGTCGAGGAAGTTCCTCGACTGATTTTTTATATAAAAGTTATTTGCCTGCTTTTATGTTAGTTAAAATATTAGAGTTTGTAATTGGTTTAGATATTTTACTATTCTAATCTGAAAATAATTAAGAATTATAAAAGAAACAATAAAAATAGATTAAATAATTATTAATAATAGGCAAAGCTACTTGACCAGGGAATGGAATTATTATAAATTAAAGTTAAGAAATAGAATTATTTAATTGGATAAGGTGACTAGGAAAGTCGTCAATATATGTTTTATGTTGTAGAAAGGATGGTTATTATGAAAGCTAGTATACACAATAAAGAAAACGATTTAAATAAGAGAGAAAGTTTGAATCAAAAAAACAGTATGAAGTTGTATAATGTGTTTTTCCCATTATGGGCATTAATACTTTTTCCAATGTTTTGGATAGTATCCATACCATTTAATTTCGTGGTTGATTCTATTGTTCTCCTAATAGGACTTAAGCTAGTGTCTAAAGGTCAGCTTTGGAAAAATTATTCCAAGTCTATCTTGCAGGTATGGATATGTGGCTATATAGCTGATATGATAGGCAGTGGCCTAATGTTCTTGTCCACAATGTTTGGCTTTAAACTTACGGGTAACATTGGGATATCTATAAGGCATATAGTAGATAATGTCATGGAGAGCCCGTTGAAGACACCGGAGACATTTATTTTTGTAACAGTTTTTGTTGTCTTGGTAGCTATCATAATCTACTTCCTAAATTATAAGTTCTGCCTAAGGAAAACTGATTTAGACCAGGCCCAAAAGAAAAAGGTATCTATACTTATGGCGGTATTGACAGCCCCATACTTATTCTACCTTCCAACTACGACTTTTTATAACTTTATTGAGAAGATAGCTGGATTTTTTTCTTAGATAAACCAGGGTCTTAAATAAGGTTATAGATAAAAATTTTTAAATGAGTTTATAAGACTCGATATAAATAAGAGACTTTATTTCCTACGTTTAGGTAAAAAATCCATAAGTTTTTATAAAAATGAAAGAATTAATCTCCAATTTACGTATTATATAGTAAAGAGGGGGGTGGTAGATATGAAAGTTGACGAGCACAATTTTATAGACCTAATAAAATCAAAAAATGAGTCAGGCCTTGACTACCTTATTGATGAGTATGGTTGGATAATCAAGACTGTCCTGAAAAAGGAATTGGCTACTTGTCCGGACTTATATGATGAGACCTTTAACGATTGTCTCCTGTTTGTTTGGAACAAGATAGGTGGATATGATCCACTTAAGTCAAAGTTTTCTAACTGGTTAGGCATGGTAGCCAAGTACCGGTCCATAGATGCAAAAAGGAAATTTTTGAAGAAAGCTAATAGAGAACTTAGCATGGATACCGGAATAATTAGCTTAGAAAACTACAAGTCTAGTCAAATTGATGGTGTTGGCTGCCTGGAAAGGGAAGCCAGGGCAGGGCTAGTGGATGAGTTGGATAGGGATATAAAATCCTTACTTGACAGGCTGAGTCCCACAAATAGGCAGATTTTTTGGGATAGGTATGTTGAAGACTACGGTATTGATGAGCTAAGTGAAAAATACAAGATTAGCAAGCAGGCTATCTACAATAGGTTGGCCAGGTCTAGGGACAATCTGAAGCTTATGGAAAACGGAGGAAGTAGTTATGAAAAAAAATAAGGGACATGATTTTTTAAATGATGGAAATTTTGATATATCATCCTATGATAGACAAGACTTGAATGAATTTGAAAAGGCAAAATTAAAGAGGGATATTCACAAGTCTATAAAGAAGGATACAAGACTTGCTGGCTTTAACAAGAAGATAGTAGTAGCCGGTCTTGTAATGATGACCTTGGTTGGCCTATACCAGGTTCCAAGTGTAAAGGCCTATACTAGGGATGTTATAGATAATGTGAGATATTCAATAGCAGATGCCATGGATAATGAGGCCTACAAGCCTTATGCTAATATAGTACACAAGGCTGTAGAGGACAAGGGCATTGGCCTTCAGCTTGAGGATGCCTTGATGTATGACGATAGGATTCAGCTAACATTTTTAGCTAAGGGTGATGACAAAATGACATATTCACCTGATGACCTTGTCTTTAATATTGGTGGGACATATCTTAGACCAAACGGTTCTATGGGGCATAGTTTCCAAAAGGATGGGGTAGAATACAACTGTATGACATATACCTTTGATAAGGATATAAAAGACTATCTAGGAAACAAGAAAAATGTTGCTGTATATGTAAGGTCTTTAATGGCCTTTTCAGAAAAGGATGCTCAGCAAAATTCTAGCATTAGTGGAGATTGGGCTTTTAAGTTTACAGTTAACAATGATTTTGTCAAGGACTCGCTTCATATAAACCCAGGCATAAATATCAAGTCTAAGGGTATTGAGGTCAATGTAAAAGATATTATTATTAGGCCTACAGGCAAGGTAGAGGCCAAATTAAAAGTAAACAATTCCGATGGCAAGAACTATTTATTTTTTATAGAGGGCAAAAATGATAAGGGAGAATTACTGGAACTAGAATCATCATATTCAGATAGGAAGGAAGCTACCCTTATACAAAGTGAATTAAGTAAGCTAAGAGTTGATAGGGATGCCCTTAAAAATTTCACCTTTAAACTTTATGCATCACAAATGCCTGAAAAAAATGGATACTATGACGAAAATGAAAATAAATTCCAGGTTGGTAGTGATTTTGTAATAAAATAGAATTTAATATAAAGTTTTGTTATATAAGCTATAAACGATTGACAAGAGGGATATTAGTATACTATAATTGTTACATGAAGGGGAGTAGCACTATAGTATACTATATCCGTTAATCGTCAGGCCAGTATTTTTATACTCGGTTAACAGACAAGGGCAGCCTTGACAGCAAGACCTTCAAAATAAGCAGTTAGATTATGTGTTTATTTTGAGTGTCATGTTGTTAAGGTTTTTTTATTAAATAATACTTGTAGGAATGGAGGTTTTTATGCAAGAAAAGAATGAAATCAAGTACTATCTAAAGGATAGTGACCAGGTTTTAGCAGACCTAGGAGTGGGTCATGATGGTTTATCCCAGGCTGAGGCCAGTTCTAGACTAGAAAAGTATGGTAAAAATGAATTGAAAGAAAAAGCGAGTGATCCTACTTGGAAGATATTCCTGGAGAGCTTTAAGGACCCAATGGTAATTATACTGATTGTAGCAGCTCTTATACAGATAGTTACAGGTTCTATGATGGAATCACTAATTATATTCCTAGTCCTAATCCTAAATGCAGTTTTGGGAACAGTCCAGACCAAGAAGGCAGAGTCTTCTATAAATAGTCTAAAGCAACTGTCTGTCCCAAGTGCCAAGGTGGTAAGGGACGGCGAAAAGCTTACTATATCATCTAAGGATGTAGTCCCTGGAGACATAGTCCTATTAGAGGCTGGTGACTATGTTCCGGCTGATGGTAGACTACTAGAGGCAGAGTCACTAAAGATAGTGGAGGGCATGCTGACAGGTGAGTCAGAGCCAGCCAATAAGTTGGTTGACAGGATAGAAGAGGATTGTAGTGTTGGTGACAGGGTAAATATGGTTTATTCTACATCTATGGTTGTAAATGGTAGGGCCAAGTTTGTCTGTACAAGTACAGGTATGGACACTGAAATAGGTAAGATAGCTGATATGCTAGACAATACAGAGGTCAAGCAGACTCCTTTACAGTCAAATATAGAGAAATTCTCTAAGAAGCTCGGTGTAACTATTTTAGTTATATGCTTGTTCATATTTCTAGTAGAGGTAATGAGGGCTATGACCCATCCTAATTCAGGTGATCTCAAGGTGGTAATCTTGAATTCCTTTATTTTTGCAGTTGCCATAGCGGTTGCAGCAATACCGGAAGCCCTATCTTCTATAGTAACTATAGTACTTTCAATGGGTACTAATACTATGTCAAAGAAGAATTCCATAATAAGGAAGCTACCTGCAGTTGAGACTCTAGGTTCAACTTCTGTTATATGTACTGACAAGACTGGTACACTTACTATGAACAAGATGACAGCCCTTGAATACTACAAGTATGATGGTCAGAATGCAGGCTCTATTGAAGTGGTAGAGGAAGGTCAGAAGGATCTGGATAATATAGGTGGCTTTAATACTGAGGATATGATAAGTATTGCGGCTGCCCTATGTAATGACTCAGTTATTAGTGAAGATGGCAAGGAAATAGGTGACCCTACAGAGGTAGCTTTGACAGTATTTGCTGATAAGAAGGGCTATATTACTAAGAGGGTGAGGAATACTTATCCTAGACTTCAGGAGATACCTTTTGACTCGGATAGGAAGCTGATGTCAACTGCCCATAATATTGGTGGCAGGGATATCATGATTACCAAGGGTGCACCAGACATACTGATATCGAGGTCTGTAAAGTTATTGTCCGGAGACCAGGTGATAGATATGACTGATGATATCAGGAAAAAGATACAGGAACAGAATGAGACCTACTCGAGAAATGCCCTTAGGGTATTGGCCTTTGGATACAGGGACCTTGAGTCAGGCGAAGTAATAGATATAGCTGGGGAAGATAATTTTGTCTTCATTGGCTTGATAGCCATGATAGATCCACCAAGGGCAGAGGTTATTGATGCTGTTGCTAAGGCTAAGAGTGCTGGCATCAAACCTATTATGATTACTGGTGACCATAAGACTACAGCCGTTGCTATAGGCGAGTCTATAGGACTATTTGAAGATGGTGACTTATCATACACAGGCCAGGAACTTGATAATTTGAGTGAAGCAGAATTAGACCAGCAGCTAGAAAAGATTAGCGTATATGCCAGAGTTTCTCCTCAGAACAAGATTAGGATAGTAAGTGCTTGGCAGAGGAAGAACAAGGTTACAGCTATGACAGGTGACGGTGTAAATGATGCGCCAGCCCTTAAGAGTGCTGATATTGGTATAGCCATGGGTTCAGGTACTGAGGTTGCCAAGGACGCTTCAGCTATGGTCTTGGTAGATGATAATTTTGCCAGCATTATAGATGCAGTAGAGATTGGTAGAACAGTATATAGTAATATAAAGAAGTCAATAACCTACCTATTCTCAGGTAACCTAGGTGCTATAATATCCATATTATTTGCTGTTTTTGCAGATTGGTCAAACCCATATACTGCCCTACAGCTGATATTTATAAATATGGTAAATGACTCCTTGCCAGCTATTGCTCTTGGTATGGAAAATCCAGAAGAGGGGATTATGTCTCTTGCACCAAGATCTAAGGATGAGGGTCTTCTTGGAGGAGGCACTTGGCAGGCTATCCTATCTAGGGGTACTTTTGTAGGATTGGCTGCGATAATAGCCCAGTATATTGGTATGCAGCAGTCTGCGGAGCTTGGAGTAGCCCTAGCATTTACTACCCTATTGTTGTCTAGGACCTTCCAGACCTTTGCTTGTAGGTCTGACTTCAAGAACCCATTTGAATTAGGCTTTTTCTCTAACAAGTATGTTATACTTGCAGTTCTAATTTGTTTAGGCCTATTTGGTATAGTTATGATACCATTTATTAGACCTATATTTGCTATACCAGTGGCATATTCCATCAAGGATTTTGCTATTTCGCTTGGATTGGCAATAGGATCTATAATTTGTATGGAAATTACAAAGGCTATTAGCTATAAAAAGAAATTTAAATAAGACCTAGGAAAGGGGTCTAACCCATGTCTTAGGCATATGTATAATATCCAGTCGATTTGATAGGAAGGTTCCTATGGTCGACTGGATATTTTTACTCTTAAAGATATATAAAATTAATTGAAAAAAATTATCGATAAGTATTGACATTTTTTTTGTTTTTAGATATTATATATACAGAGATGATAATAATTATCAAGACAAAAATGGTATTAATGAATTTACATATTGAGTATTTTAAGGGGGGTTCTTTGTATGAGCTTATTGGTAATAGGCGGACACGAGAGAATGGAAAAAGATTATTACAAGCTTGCTAAAAATAGAGGTTATAAGACTAAGGTATATACTACTATGTCTAGTCAGGTTAAAAATTCAATAGGAAGTCCAGATGCCATAGTGATCATGACATCAACGGTTTCTCACAAGTTGTCTAGGATAGTTGAGATGCAGGCCAAGAAGATGAATATACCTATTTTTAGACATAAGAACAGCAGCAAGGTTGCCTTCAATGAATGTCTAGAGGAAATTGATGTTTGTCTAGGTAACTGTAGTAACTGCAAGAAAAACAAGTGCAATAATAACTAGGATAAGCCTACTAAGAGCTTGAATCAGAAGATTCTGGCTTGAACAAGAAAAGGTAATTGGTAAAAACAAAAAGTAAAATCGTTTAAGAGCTACTATAGCAAGAGCTAATCTAGTGCAAAAACTAGGGTAGCTAAAAAGCTAGAGTAATATTAGCCAGCTTGTACAAAAGCTAATTAAGTAGACAAGCTAGCTGTGAATAAGGTAAATAAAACAAAAAGAAAAAGTAGTATTAATAAGTAGAGACTTAACTTAGATTGAGTGTAACGTAGATACTAACAGTTATGCTATGTAAAATAAAATCCTCCACCCAAATTTGGGTGGAGGGTTTTTTTACAGATTTTTTACTTCTTCGTATACTGCCATATTTTTTTCGGTTACCATGGAGGTTGCCTTACCCTCTTTACCGAGCCTACCAGACCTGCCCACCCTGTGGACATAGTCCTCCAGTCTTTCTGGGAAGTCGTAGTTGTATATATGGGTAATGCCGCCTATATCAAGGCCTCTTGAAGATAGGTCCGTGGAAATCAAGAACTGTATCTTGAGGTCCCTAAAGTCCTTGATTATTTTTTCCCTCTTAGTTTGGCTGATATCACTATGGATTTTCTTACAGTTATAGCCAGCCTGGCCCATTTGCAGCTCTAGCTTGTCTACCCTAGCCTTAGTCCTGCAGAAGACTATGGCCATAAAGGGCCTATCATCATCTATAACCCTGCAAAAGTCTTCAAACTTGTTCCTGTCTGTAGTATGAACAAAGACCTGGTCTATTAGGTCTGGTATATCATTGTTGCTATCTAGACTTAGGATGTCTAATGGGTTTGCATATCTATAGGCAAGCTTTTTGACCTTTGGGTCTACTGTAGCTGATAGGAAGAGTAGCTGGTCGTAATTTTTAATATTTCTAATTATGGTATCTATTTCATTCCTAAAGCCCATCAAGAGCATCTGGTCAGCCTCATCTAGGACTAGGCAATCTACATTGCTTATATCTATAGACTTCCTGTTAATATGGTCAAGCAGACGACCAGGTGTGGCAATTATAATATTTACCGTGTTTTTTAGTTTTCTGATTTGTGACTGGATGTCACGACCACCATATACTGGCAGGACGGAAATATCCCTATCAAGCTTGTCTGCGATAGACTGGGCTTCATTTCCTATTTGAATTACTAACTCCCTAGTTGGAGCTAGGACTAAGACCTTGTCAAGCTTGCCCAGGTATATCCTATTTATAAGGGGGACCAAGAAGGCAAGGGTCTTGCCAGTACCGGTATTGGATTCAATTATAAGGTTCTGGCCATCAAGAATTTTGCCAATGCTAGTTGCCTGGACTGGAGTGGGTGTTTTAATACCAATTCTGGCCAAGGCTTCTACTATATTTATATCAATTCCTATATCTGTGAAAGTCATACTAATTCCTCCTAGTTCATTAATTAATTATAGCATTTAATAGGACAAGGTGGCTAGTATCTTAATATATCAAGAAGCATCTTGAAAATATAAATGAATCAAGTCAACATAAAAACTGCAAAAATAGGTATATTTTTTCCGAAAAATAAGAAAAAAAGGCTTTCAAATGAAACAATAAAAAAATAAAAATCAAAAAACTTGATAAATTTCTTGATTTTGTAGGAGATTAGTCTTATAATAAAAATATAAAAATGAAAGAATACATTAAATTCTTGCATTTAATAGACGATTGGGAAGGTGATTATATGGGAAGGAATATAGTTGAAAAAATTTTGGACAAGCATTTAGTCGAAGGTGAGCTTGTAGCAGGCAGCACTGCGGGGATAAGGATTGACAGGACCCTAACGCAGGATTCTACTGGTACTATGGCATATTTACAGTTGGAGGCCATGGGAATAGACAAGGTAAAGACTAAGAGGTCTGTTGCCTATATCGACCACAACATGCTACAGCAGGGATTTGAAAATGCTGATGACCACAAGTATATACAAACAGTAGCCAACAAGTTTGGTATCTATTTTTCAAAGCCTGGTAATGGTATCTGTCACCAGGTTAATTTGGAGAGATTTTCTGTGCCTGGAGATACCCTACTAGGCTCAGATAGCCATACGCCTACAGCGGGTGGCGTAGGTATGCTAGCCATTGGTGCTGGTGGCCTGGATGTTGCCCTTGCCATGGCAGGCGAGCCATACTATATAAAGGTGCCTAGGGTGATAAAGGTCAACCTAAGGGGTAAGCTAAGCCCTATGGTTACATCTAAGGATATTATTCTAGAGGTTCTTAGGAGACAGACTGTAAAAGGTGGAGTAGGTAAGATTTATGAATACGGTGGACCAGGACTTGCAAACCTATCTGTTCCTCAGAGGGCGACCATTACAAATATGGGGGCAGAGCTAGGAGCAACTACTTCTATCTTCCCTAGTGATGACAAGACAAGAGAATACTTTATAGCTGAAGATAGGCTAGAGGACTGGATAGAGCTAGTAGCAGACCCAGACGCCAGCTATGATGAGGTTATTGATATAGACCTAGACCAGCTGGTACCTATGGTAGCTGCACCTCATAGTCCTGATAATATAAAGACATGTAAGGAAGTCGGCAGGATTAAGGTAGACCAGGTGGCCATAGGAAGCTGTACTAACTCTTCCTATGAGGACCTGATGAAGGTTTCTAAAATATTAAAGGGTAGGAAGGTTGCTGACCACGTTAGCCTAGTTATAGCTCCAGGCTCTAGACAGGTTATGGAAATGATAGCTAGGAACGGGGCCCTTGCTGATATTATTAGTTCAGGTGCAAGAATACTTGAAAATTCATGTGGACCATGTATAGGTATGGGACAGTCGCCAGGAACTGATGCAATTAGTATTAGAACTTTTAATAGGAACTTCTATGGTAGGTCAGGAACTAATTCAGCCCAGGTTTATCTGGCAAGTCCAGAGCTTGCAGCAGTTTCGGCTATCTATGGTTGCCTGATGGATCCTAGAGATGCTGACTTTGATATTGATTTTTCAGGTATCCATGTAGATCATTTCTTGATAGATGACAGTATGATTATAAGGCCTGATGAAAATCCAGCAGAAGTTGAGGTTGTTAGGGGGCCAAATATAAAGCCATTCCCACTAAATACTAAGCTAACTGACAAGCTTGAGGGCAAGATAATTATTAAGACAGAGGACAACATAACTACTGACCATATTATGCCTTCTAATGCCAAGCTACTTCCATACAGGAGTAATATACCTCATTTGGCTAATTTCTGCTTCTCTACTATAGATGAAGACTTTGCCAAGAGGGCCAAGGAAAATAAGGGAGGTTTCATAGTAGGTGGAGACAACTATGGCCAGGGATCTTCAAGAGAGCACGCAGCCCTAGCCCCACTATACCTAGGTATAAAGGGTGTAATTGCAAAGTCATTTGCTAGAATACACAAGGCTAACCTGATAAATAGTGGTATCATACCTATGGAATTTGAAAACCTAGAGGACTATGACAAGCTAGACCAGATGGATATGCTTTCTATAGATAATATCTACCAGGGCTTGAAGGATGGCAGACTAGAGGTGAAGGATGAGGAAAAGAATATCTCCTTCTTTGTAAAGGCCAGCTTCAATGACAAGGAAATAGATATGTTGATGGCTGGTGGTAAGCTAAATAGTATCAAGATGAGAAACAGTAAGGAGGCCTAGGATGTATAAGATTACTTTAATACCAGGCGATGGAATTGGACTAGAGGTTACTGCTGCCATGAAAAAGGTAGTGGAGGCCACAGGAGTAGCTATAGAATGGGAAGAGGTCATAGCGGGTGAGGCTGTTCTAGAGGAATATGGTAGTCCCCTACCAGACTATGTATTAGATAGCATAAAGAAAAATAAGATTGCCATCAAGGGACCTATTACTACGCCAGTCGGCAAGGGTTTTAGAAGTGTAAATGTCGCACTTAGAAAGGAATTAAAACTTTTTGCCAATGTAAGGCCTGTAAAAACCTTTAAGGGAATAAAGTCAAGATATGAGGACATAGACTTGACTATAATAAGAGAAAATACAGAGGACCTATATGCTGGTATAGAGCACCAGATAGGTGACTATGCTGGTGAAAGTATTAAGCTAATTACTAGGGATGCCTCTGATAGGATAGTAGACTTTGCTTGCAAGTATTTAAAAGATAATGGCTACAAGAGGTTGACTGGTGTCCATAAGGCTAATATCATGAAGATTTCAGATGGCCTATTCCTTAGGGTATTCGATGAGGTAAGCAGGAGAAATGGTATTGAAAGGCTTGAAAAGGGCGAGGCCCCTGACAGGGTATATGCAGATGATGTCATAGTAGACGCAGCAGCAATGAACCTAGTCCTTAACCCAGAAAAGTTTGATGTTTTGGTAATGCCAAACCTATATGGTGATATCCTTTCAGACCTTTGTGCGGGTCTAGTTGGTGGCCTAGGTATTATACCAAGTGCCAATATTGGAGAGGACTATGCTGTCTTTGAAGCTGTCCATGGAAGTGCACCTCAGATAGCTGGTCAGGGAATAGCAAACCCTACAGCCCTTATCCAGTCTGCCGTTATGATGTTGAGGTATATAGGAGAGCATGAGGCAGCCCTAAAGATAGAAAATGCCCTAAAGGAAGCATTTGACAAGGGTCAGGTTATAACTACTGATTTAGGTGGTAAGGCTAGTACTGATGAATTTGCAGACGAGCTATGCAGGTTGATTAAGGGCTAGTATTAATATTATAGATAGCTGGCAGGATGCTTATAGTTAAGTGCCAGGATAATTATTGAGGCAGTCGCATTATTACATAGACTTGCAAAATAGAGATAGACCCTGGGGTACATTTTCCTTCCCGTACCTGAGGGTCTATTTTTATGTCTAGATTTGTATATAAATCGAGTAGGGAGGAATTTTCCTCCCTCTCACACCACGGAGCGTGCCGTTCGGCACTCCGCGGTTCAATTCAAATAATAATCTAAACAACTAATGAGTCCTCGCTTTGCGAGGATTTCTTTTGTTATCTTGCGAAGTCCCGCTGTTTTGGCTACCGCCTGATAATGGTCTGTAAATCCTACGGATTGTCTCGCCATCCATTCTGGTACACCTAGCTTCCTTAGTACCCACATCCTTTTCTTGTTAGTTTTCCATTGTTTCCATATAACTATCCTCATACGATTACGAAGATGTTTGTCTATTTTAGTCATATTTTGTTTCATCTTACCTATCCTAAAATAGTTTATCCATCCTCTTATCACCTGATTTAGTTTCAGTATCCTGTAGTCCATAGACACTGACCACGAACGATATGTTAGTTTCTTGAGCTTTCTCTTGAATCTGTTTATTGAGTCCTTATGTGGTCTGGCTTCCCATTTTCCATTCATTTTCACAAAGCCAAATCCTAGGTACTTGAGCCTTGTTGGTTTTGTGACTTTGGATTTAGTAGCATTTACCTTAAGGCTTAGCTTCCTCTCTATCCACGATGTGACCGAATGCATCACTCTATTTGCAGCCGCACTGCTTGCAACAGTTATTATACAGTCGTCTGCATATCTAACGAAGTGCAAGCCTCGTGCTTCTAACTCTTTGTCTAGTTCATTGAGCATTATGTTACTGAGCAAAGGGGATAGGTTACCTCCTTGCGGAGTTCCTATAGTGGTTTCTTCATATTTCCCTTTTACCATAACTCCTGCTCTTAGATATTTAGTTACAAGAGATATTACATCTGGGTCTTTCACCGTTTTGCCTACTAGATACATTAGCTTGTCCTGTGGTACATTATCAAAGAACTTTTCTAGGTCAATATCCACTATGTATGTGTATCCATCATTTAGATATTCTAGTAGCTCTACTATTGCTTGTTGTGCTCTTCTACCTGGTCTAAAGCCATAACTATGTTCACTAAATTGTGGCTCGAACATTGGTGTTAGAACTTGGGCAATTGCTTGTTCTATGATTCTGTCTACTACTGTTGGAATTCCAAGATTTCGTACTCCACCGTTTGGTTTTGGTATTTCTACTCTGAGTACTGGTTGTGGTTTATATTTCCTTTTCAGGATTTTAGTTTTGATATCTATCCAGTTTTCTTTGAGGTATTTGTTAACATCTTCGATGCTTATACCATCTATGCCTCCGGCACCCTTATTGGCTTTTACCTTTTTGTATGCCATTTTCATATTTTCTCTGGATAATATTTGATTCATTAGTTGTCCCATAGATTGTCTCACTTTCCTAATTTTCTTTTGTACATATTAGCCCTAACTCCTGTGAAATGTTCACTCCGTTACGTCTTTGCTACTATATTTCTCGTCGGACTTATATACTCAGTTTGATTAAGTCATTTTGACTTTTAGAATTGTTCAGCCCTTTGCTCCATTTCCATTACAGAAACTTCCCCACTACTATGGCTTCTGCTGACTTCTCACAGTTCGTTGTTACTAGGTTTTCCCTCTGTGAGACCTCACGGGATAAGTCGTCAGTCTTTCCTCGTCTACCTGCCTAATTTACTTACATAAGTTACGTTTGCCTTTTGGACTTTGTGACTATTAGCCCACTCATCCGTTATGTAAGCCTTGATATTAGGTTTCTGTGCGTCAGGCTACGATTTCGCTATTGCTTCTTCTCGCCATCACCTCACGGTGATAACCTTGCAAGTTGCTATGAGGTTCGTCGGCAACTACGCCCTACGTGGACTTTCACCACAGACTGATGGCATGCCCGTCATACAATAAAAAAGAACCAGCCCTAAGCTGGTCCCTATATTTATATTCTTGCTTCATTCGTCTTATAGTCGTAGGTTTTTAAGAATTTCATATAAACCCTGTCCCAAAACTCATAGTCTGAAAGTCTTAGTAGCTTTACAGTTTTGTTTGCATTTCTTACATTTATTTCATAGACGTCATTGTACTTTTGTTCTTGACCGTCTACTACTGTAATAATGGTGTGCTCAGACTTGTATTCTGGCTTGATGGCTATCTCACTATCCTGACCTGGTAGGATAATGCTTGATGTAAAGCTCCTAAAGGCATTTGTACTGATGGGAGATATAGGAGTTATCTGGATAATATTTAGCCTGTTATCAACTATACTACCACCAGCAGAGTAATTGTAGGCAGTGGACCCTGTAGATGTAGACATAATCAGTCCGTCACCACTAAAGGTTTCCATATAGTTGCCATTGACGTGTAGACCCATGTGGGCAGTCCTAGATTGGTTACCCCTTACAACTAGCTCATTTATAGCATAGGTATGGTTGACCTCATCCTTGCCCTTGATATCTACTTCCAAAAGGTAGAGCTCATTGATTTCATAGGTTGAATTTAGGTAGGCATCGATAAATATATCAATTTCCTTCTCTGTAGGTAGTATTTCTGCAAAAAAACCAAGGTGGCCAGTATTTACACAGAAAAATGGTATATCAGGAAAGTTTAAATCTCTGACATTCCTTAAAAAAGACCCATCTCCCCCAATAGATATAACTAGCTCAGTATTGTCTCTAATTTCTTCGCTAGTATTAAAACCGATGGATAGGAACTTATCTATAAGTATTTTTTTTATATTCTTGGAAATTTCTAGTTCATTTGATTTAATTACAACATTTCTAGCCATATTATTCATACACCCCATCTGGGATGCCCTCCTATAATTCATTATATCATAGGCGTAAAATATGTGGTACAATATTGTAAGATAAAATCTTGTTAGAAGGACCTAAAAGAAGGGTGAAGGTGAAGGTATTGTTTATAAGGGATAGGCAAAAATGGAATAGCTTTGTTATAAGGGTAGATAGGGACCTAAAGATAAAGGACCTCCTACTTGATGACCTAAACTTTTCAGTTAGGTCTATATCAAAAATGAAGAGGGACAAGAATATATATAAAAATGGTCAAGTAGCCAAGCCAACTTCTATGGCCAAAACTGGCGATATTATAGAAATAGAGATTAAGGAAGAAAAGGCAGGATTTGTAGGCCAGGACTTGGGTGTGGCTATAGTATATGAGGACCAGGACCTAATAGTAGCTGACAAGCCACCCTTTATGGTAGTACATCCAACAAAGAGCCACTTTGAAGGAACCCTGGCAAATGCAATTAGCTACCATATTGACAGGACTGGAGAGGACTGCAGGATCAGGTTCGTCAATAGGCTTGATATGAATACATCTGGCCTGGTAGTAATAGCTAAGAATTCCTACGCCCACCACAGGTTATCCTTGGATATGGGGCAGGATAGGGTCCACAAGGAGTACCTGGCCATAGTAGAGGGCATTGTAGAGAAGGATTCTGGAACCCTGGACTTTCCTATTTATAGGGAGGCAGAGGATTCCATTAGTAGGATAGTTGATCCTAGGGGACAGAGGTCTATCACACACTTTAGGGTTTTACAAAGGCTTGATGGTGCTAGTCTTGTTAGCCTTCGTTTAGAAACTGGCAGGACCCACCAGATAAGAGTCCACCTATCACATATAGGCCATCCGATTATAGGGGATGATTTGTATGGAAGACCCGATACGAGCCTTATAGATAGGCAGGCCCTACATGCCTATAAGCTGGCCTTTGACCAGCCGAGGTTGGGTGACAAGATAGATTTAAGGGCAGGTCTACCATTAGACATGATTGCCTTGTTAGAAAAATTAGGAGGAGTTACAGATGATTATAAATAAATTTATCATACACGTTCTGGATAAGAATTCAGACTTTCCGGTTTTAAATGGGGTTGAAAACTCAATATCACCAGAAACAGATGCCTTTTATCAGAAGGTAATCAGGCGTATACTAAGGGATGAAGACCTAAGAAAGGCCAAGTTTAAGGACTATGGAGACAATGAGATAAGGGTATGTGCCGACCATATCCTTTATGATGAAGCATCCTTTGTAGTAAGCTCCCAGGCTATAGCCGGGTTAATGTTTGATGCTATGAAGATAAATGCCGAACTTGATTCCTGTGATCTGGCAGTGGTGCTGTATACCCACAAGGACCAAAAGGGGGTAGCTATTATTAAGCTAGACTACAAGAAGCTTTATACACATGAAATAGCCTATGATGAGCAGGAGAGCCTTGTTTCTATCAAGATGGTTACAAATGAAATAGGTATCCAGGATTCTCAAAAAATTACCCATGCAGCCCTGATAGGACCAAGTGGGCTGAATGACGAATGGCATCTTCAGGTATTGGACAAGCTGGCAGAAAAGCAGGAGACAGATTCTAGCTTTGTGACGGAGTTTTTGAAGGTTGAAAAGATTAAGGACGAGAAGTTTCTGACTAAGGTATTTAAGAATACTACTGAAAACTGGATTACCAATGCCTATGCTAATGATGTTAAAGAGGCAGAGAGCATTAGGAGTATCCTAAATTACAACCTCAAGGAGACTAATGATGTTGATTTGGATAAATTTATAGAAGAATCTATAAAGGATGAAGCCAGGAAGGAATCCTATAAGGAATTGATGGTTGAAAAGGGCATCGACGAGACCTTCAATATAGACAAGACCTGGGTAGAAAAAAAATTGAAGCGCAGGAGCATCAAGACAAATACTGGCTTTGATATAAAGGGATTATTGGATGATTTTGAGGATCCTATGAAGTATTCCTTCAAGCAAAATGAGGATGGTAGCTTTGATATTACTATCAAGAATGTAGAGTTTTATGAGGAAAAATAAAAAAAGGACCTTGCACCAGGTGGTGCTAGGTCTCTTTTACTTTCAATACCTATAAGTAAAGCCACTATTTAAATAGAGATTATTTATTGTTTTCTATGTACTTGACGATATCACCTATAGTTTTTATATTTTCTAGTTCGTCGTCATCAACCTTAATATCAAATTCTTCCTCTATGTTCATTATTATTTCTACAGCATCTAGGGAATCTGCATCAAGGTCTTCCTGAAGATTAGTGTCTAAATTTATAAAAGCACCATCATCAATATTTAACTGTTCAACTATGATTTCCTTGATTTTATCAAACATTATTAGCCTCCTAAAAAAAATATATGGGTTATACAGAACCCTTTATTTTACTACGATTCTTAAAGTCTAAATCGTATATATTGTATATTAATATATAATTTAGAAAAATTCAACAAAATAACATAAATTATATAAAAAAACTATATTTATTTGTAGCTTTGTTATATAATGGTTAAGTAGGGAATTGAATTTTATAGACTAATATCTTAGATTTTATTTTTTGAAACCTATATAAAATTATTCAGGTATGTGGAAAAGGTTATACCTGATTTAGCTTTATAATTTCTCGAGGAAGGAGAATTACAATGGTAGTAAAAAGACCGACAACAATAAAGGATGTTGCTAAGAAGGCAGGAGTATCTATATCTACCGTATCTAGAGTTATAAATGACTCCAAGCCAGTAACAAATGAAGTCAAGCAAAGAGTACTTGACGTGATCAAGGAAACGGGATATGTTCCTAACCCTTTGGCAAGAAGCCTGGTAACTAAGAAGAGTCAGTTAATAGGAGTCATAGTTCCTGAGGTTACTGATACTTTTGCGGCGGAAGTATTAAATGGGATTGAAGAAATTTCGAAGATGTACGATTACGATATACTTTTGGCTAATACATATTCAGAAAAAGACCTAGAGGTCAAGAATATAAACCTACTTAGGGCTAAGCAGGTAGAGGGTATAGTTATGATCAGTTGGGATATAGACAAGGACGTAGTAGGCCTATTAGAGGATTCAGGTATACCGGCTGTATACATAAGCAAGACAACAAGAGACTTTGATATATACAATGTATCCATAAATAATAATTCGGCAGTTAAGGACATGACTAATTTCTTATTGGATAGGGGCCACAAAAAGATAGCCCTACTAAACACTACATTCCAGACTAACCTTGCAGATGAGAGACTTACAGGCTATAGGGATGCTATAGTAGGTAGGGGATTAAAGGTTAATGAAGGATTTATAAAATCATGTGGGCCAACTTTCGACGATGGTTATATGGCAGTAAAGGAAATGCTAGAGTCTAAGGTGGACGTGGATGCCATCTTTGCAACTAGTGATGAGGTAGCAATAGGTGCTATAAATGCCTGTTTTGACTTAGGTTATAAGGTGCCAGAGGATATTTCGGTTGTCGGTTTCTATGACATTGAATTTTCTAAGATGTGTAGACCAAAGCTGACAACAGTTAAGCAGCCTTTATATGACATGGGGGCAGTCGCAATTAGAATGATAATAAAGATGGTTAAGGGCATAGAAATAGACGAGAAAAAGGTTGAATTACCTTATACAATTTCTGATAGGGATAGTGTAGCGACTAGGTAGGACCTGGCTTGTGATGAACTTTAAAACCGTAGTCATTGCTGGTTTTTAGCCTATAGACTTTTGGAAATAAAGATCTATTAAATCTTGCTAGTGACTATTTAAAGTGGTATAATATATTTAGATCTAGAACATACGACAAGGCTATATGTAAGTTCAACCTACATATATTATACGGGAGATTATGTTCATATATTAGTATGATAGGCCTGGACTTTTCTAGGATTTCAGAAAATGTGTGACTGATCACCCACCTGGGTGATTCCGGGTGTGAATTTAATTGGTCTACGGTGTTTTGGAAGGTAAAAGTGTTGCTTAGGCAGCACTTTTATTTTATTAAAGTTGTTTGCTTGGGGGAGACAAGATGACTCTAGAAATATACAAGTTTGATTTTGATGAGAATAATAAAAAATATATACAGGTATATAATAAGATAAAAAGCTTGATATTAGAGGGTAGGCTTGTAGGTGACGAAAAGCTACCTCCTATTAGGAAGTTGTCAGACCTACTTGGAGTCAACAGCGTGACTATTGTCAAGGCCTATGACCTACTAGAAAATGAAGGCTATTTGATAAAGAGGCAGGGAAGTGGTTCCTATGTTTCAAAGATAAAAAAGACTAGGTCAATATCTGCCAAAAGTGACCTATATAGGCTGGATACAGGCAACCCAGCTTCAGATATATTTCCCATAAATGACTTTAAAAAGGCTGTAAATATGGCCTTGGATGATGACTTGGCCAGTCTTTTTAACTATGATGATGGTAACGGGATTTATGAGCTTAAAGAGGTCATGGTGGAATATCTTGCCAAACAAAAGATAGAGGCCAGTCCTGACAATATTATTATTACATCTGGTGGTCAGCAGGGTATAGATATTATATCAAAGGGGCTACTGGGCTATACTGATGTAGTCTTTATTGAGGAACCGACCTATTCAGGTGCTATTGACCTTTTTAAGATGAGGAATACAAGGCTTATATCAATACCTCTTTTGGAGGATGGTATAGACATAGGTCTCCTAAAAATGAAGCTGGAAAAGATTAGGCCTAGGCTACTTTATCTTATGCCAAACTTCCAGAATCCTACTGGTATTTCTTATTCTGAATACAAGAAAAAAAAGCTAATAGACCTGGCAGAGGAGTATAATTTCTATATATTAGAAGATGATTTTATCAGTGATTTTAAGTTTATTTCTGAAAACCATAGGACCTTAAAGTCATATGATAAGTACAATAGGGTTATATATATAAAGAGTTTTTCCAAAATCCTAATGCCTGGACTAAGGATGGGATTGATGGTAGTGCCTACTGAACTAGTAGAAAGGACGGTAGTATCCAAGCACAATTCTGATATATCTACCTCACCCCTAATCCAAAAGTCACTATATTACTATATGTCTAAGTTTAATTGGGACAAGCATAGCTCTGATATGGAAAAAATATATACTGACAAGTTCTTGGAGACCTATAAATATATAAATAAGAAACTTGGCGGACGATTAACAATTGTTAAGAATAAGGGGGGGATTAATTTCTTCCTAGGTTTAAATAGGGGATTTTCATCTAGAAATTTTGTGAATTTCATGTATAATAAAAAGGTGGCCCTTCAGCCTGGTTATATATATTATGACCTGGATATTGAAGATAGGTTTTTTAGGATAAATATATCGATGGAGACTATGGACAGGATAAAAGAGGCCATAGATATTATCAGTGATAGTCTGGATGAATTCTACGCACTTAGTCGTATTGAGGGGAGTGGCATCTAGAATCCAGCATGATTAATCAGCATGATTAATAAAAGTAACAGAAAGGAGTTCTGAATATGGATTTAGTTAATGAATTTGATAAAAATAAGCTAGCTAGGATAAATGAGCTGGCCAAGATAGCTAAGGAAAGAGACTTGACTGAGGAAGAACTAGCAGAAAGAGCGGTACTTAGACAGGAATTCTTAGAAAACTTTAGGGCGGGCTTTAGTCAGCAGCTTAGTGGTATAAAGGTTGTCACACCAGAAGACCAGGACTAGGTCTAGCTTGCTAGTTTGAATTTGGGAACTAAGGGTTATGGTTCTATTGGAAAAATTCAGGACCAGTCCAGGAGTTTCATATTATAAGGAAAAGATAAGACCGACACAGGGACCATGATGATATGGTCTAGTGTCGGTCTTTTTTACCTAGAAGGGCTTTTCCAGATTATATAGTTCAAATACATAATTTAAGAAGGCCTTCTCTGTAGGAGATAGGAACTTCTTGTTTGAATATACCAGGTAATGGTCTGAAACCATGCTTAGATTTTCTATCCTATATATATTGAAGTTGTTGTATCTTTTTCCGTATTGGGCCAGGCCATTAGTTACAAGTGTAGACCCTATACCGGCACTCACCATTGACATGATAAGGTTATCGGAGTCTATATAGGCCCTAATATGTAGGTCCTTAGAATTTATGCCAACAGAACTAAGCTTCCTAGACAGGTAGTCCCCATCAAGACTCTCATCACTTTTCAAGATAAGTGGTAGCTTTTTGAAGCTTTCTAGGCTTACAAAGCCATCTTTATTTTCTATGTCAAGGTCTGGTGGACAGACTAGGACCAGGTCGTTTTTTGAAAACAGGGTATAGACAAGCCTATCTGACTCTGTGATAGTAGATGTGAGGCAGAGGCTGGCATCATCATTGATAAGTTCTGTAATAGCCTGGTCATGTGTCATATTTTTAAGGGTGAAGGTAGCTCCAGGAAAGAGGCGAGAAAAATTTTTGACCATTGGTGGCAGGATAGCCTCACCAGGTACACAGGTATATACTAGGTCTACATTACCCTCGATCTTACCCTGATAGTCTTTGATATCATTGATAGCCCTCTTACAGTCATTAAGTATGGCTATAGCGTGATTGAAGAGGATATAGCCAGAATCTGTCAAGGTAATTGACTTGCTATTTCTATTAAAAAGAGAGGTTTGCATCTCATTCTCTAGGTTTTGTATATGTGAACTTATGGTTGGCTGACTAAGGTATAGGTCCTTGGCAGCCTTGGAGAAACTTTGTTTTTTTGCTACGGCCACAAAGGCCTCTAGTTGTTTTATATCCATAATCTACTTGTCTCCTATCTGATATTAGCTGGCTAAGCTTGTTAAAGTGCTTAGGAATAGTATACGATAGGGATAGGTTAATTTCAAGTTGATATGGTCAAATATAAGGAGATATTTATTGTCAAGAGGCAGGGACAGAGACTTATAGCTTATGGAATGAACGATATTAATAGGGAATAGAGTGCCAGGATAATATCATAGCTATAGGAAAAAGATAAATATCATAAAAAATTCAAACTAAATGTATCTCTAATTCATACGCTTTTGTTAATATGAAGATGTAAAGATTCATATAGAATCTTTAGTGCAATAAACTATAATTATTTTTTTCAGACAGGTGGCGGACTCCCTCACATCCTCAATGCCGTCACCGCATGTATTACATATGGATGGGGCTTATGCCCCGTCCATATGTTTTTTATTGAATAAAAGATCTTATAATTGAGTAAAAGACCTTATATAAGAATAAAAAAGACACAGAATTAATCCTGTGTCTTTAGTGCCGCTGGCCGGGGTCGAACCGGCACGATATTGCTACCGCAGGATTTTGAGTCCTGTGCGTCTGCCAATTCCGCCACAGCGGCTTATGAGGTCAAATGGTTTGACTTCAGTACATAGAGTATTTTACCATATGACAGAAATAAAAACAAGAATAAAAAACCAAATTATAAAAAATATATAAGTTATTTATGGTATAATCTAATTTAGTCGTCTAGTACAAAAGAGAGGAGCGATTAATATTATGAAGAAGAATAGATTACTTTTAATCGATGGTAATTCAATAATAAATAGGGCATTTTTTGCCCTGCCACCAATGGATAATGGTCAAGGCCTGCATACTAATGCTATATATGGTTTTTTGACTATGCTATTTAAAATGATAAAGAATTATGAACCAAGTCATATATCTGTGGCCTTTGATATGAAGGCACCTACCTTTAGGCATAAGTCCTATACGGAATATAAGGCAGGCAGGAAGAAGATGCCGGGAGAGTTGGCTATGCAGCTACAACCCCTAAAGGATGTCTTAGACAAGATGAATATAGATAGGCAGGAAATAGAGGGTTACGAAGCGGATGACATACTTGGTACCCTATCTTTGGATGCTGAAAAAGAGGGCTACGAGGTCTATATAGTTACTGGAGACAGGGATGCTATACAGCTAGCCTCAGAAAAAACAAGAGTACTAATTACAAAGAAGGGTGTAGGCGAGGTTGAAGAATATGATGCTAAGGCTGTTATGGAAAGATACTCGCTAACACCTGACCAGTTTATAGACCTTAAGGGTTTAATGGGTGACAAGTCTGATAATATACCGGGTATACCTGGTATTGGTGAAAAGACTGGTATAAAGCTCCTACTTGAGTATAAGACTGTCCAGGGGGTCCTAGATAATGTCGACAAGCTAAGGGGAGCTCAAAAGAAAAAGGTAGAGGAGAATATGGAGTCTGCCCTAATGAGCAAGGACCTTGCTACAATATTTAGGAAAGTGCCTTTAGACTATTCACTAGACCAGATGGCCTTTGGTGATTTCTCTATGGAGGATTTAGTAAAAACTTTCCAGGACCTGAAATTTAATAGCCTGATCGCAAGGCTGAATGACCTAGTTGGTCAGGAGGACCAAGAACTTGATATAGACATATGTCAATTGACAGACTTCGATGGCTTTATCGACCAGGCCAAGGACAAGGGACACCTATATATGAAGATATTTAGGGCTGAGGAAAATATACTTGACAAGGCCATATATATGACATATTTGAGTCTAGAAAGTGACAAGATTTATAGGGTTCATGGTGATGATATAGTAAGACTGAAGCCTATTTTAGAGGCCGAAGAAATAGAGAAGATAGGTTATGAAATGAAAGCAGACTATGTGGCCCTTAAGCCATATGGTATAGACCTTAGAAATATGGCCTTTGATATAGCTATAGCTGAATATGTTATAGACTCTAAGACGTCTACATCATATGATATAGATAGTATTTCAAGTAAGTATATCTACAAGACTATAATGTCTAAGGAAGACCTATTGGGCAAGGGGGCCAAGGCTCTTAGCTATGACAGGGTTGAGCTTGAAAGGTTGGACCAGTATGTAGGAGGTATGCTTTCAACTATTATGGGAGCCTACCCCAAGATGAAGAAGATAATTGATGAAGACCAACTGACTATGCTTTTTTATGATGTGGAAATGCCACTGGTGGAGGTCTTGGCCGAGATGGAATACAGTGGTATATGTGTAGACAAGGGAATCCTATCTAGCCTAGCCACAGATTTTGATGAAATAATAGAAAAAACAGAAAAAAATATACATGAACTTGCAGGTGAAGACTTTAATGTAAACTCACCAAAGCAGCTAGGCCAAATACTATTTGAAAAGCTGGGTCTACCTGTAATAAAGAAGACTAAGACAGGCTATTCTACAAATGCAGAGGTATTGGAAAAGCTGAGGGACAAGCACGAGATAGTAGATATGATTACAGAATATAGGTCTGTAGTAAAGCTTAAGTCTACCTATGTAGATGGTATTGAGGCCTTGGTTAATGAAAAGGATGGAAGGATACATTCATCCTTCAACCAAACTATAACTACTACGGGAAGAATATCCTCTACAGATCCTAACATGCAGAATATACCTGTAAAAACGGATATGGGTAGGCAGATCAGAAAGGTTTTTATTGCCGATGACTCTATGAGTCTAGTGGATGCCGACTATTCTCAGGTAGAGCTGAGAGTCTTGGCCCATATGAGCCAGGACCCTCATATGATTGAGGCCTTCAATAGTGGTGAAGACATTCATAGGAAGACGGCATCACAGGTTTTCAATGTAGATTTTGATCAGGTGACACCGGAATTGAGGTCTGCTGCCAAGGCAGTAAACTTCGGTATAATATACGGTAAAAGTGATTTTGGGCTTGCCCAGGACCTTAATATAAGTCAAAAAAAGGCCAAGGAATATATAGAAAGCTATTTCAATAAGTATGAAACCATCAAGGCCTTCATGGATCATATAGTTTCAGATGCAGAAGAAAAGGGCTATTCTACAACCATGTTTAATAGGCGCAGGTATATACCTGAGATCAAGTCTAGTAACTTTGTGGAGAAAAATAGGGGTAAGAGGGCTGCAATGAATGCCCCAATACAGGGTAGTGCAGCCGACATTATAAAGATTGCCATGGTAAATGTATACAACAGGCTAAAGGAACAGGGTCTAAAATCAAGGCTTATCCTCCAGGTACACGATGAGTTGATAGTGGAGGCTACAGGAGATGAGCTAGACCAGGTTGAAGTCTTACTTAGGGAAGAAATGGAAAACGCAGTAAACCTTAAGGTTGATTTGAAGGTTGACTTAAATACAGGCAAGTCATGGTATGAGACTAAGTAGGTGACAGTATGTTTGTAATGGGCTTGACTGGAAATATTAGCTGTGGCAAGAGTAGTGTTTCAAAGATGCTAGCATCAAGAGGTGCCATCATAGTAGATGCGGACCTCCTATCGAGGGAAATATACGAATATGATAATGTCCTGGAGGAAATGAAGCTTAGCTTCCCAGAGGCCCTTGTCAATGGAAAGGTAGATAGAAGGGTTCTAGCTGGAATAGTTTTTTCAGACAAGGCTAGGCTTGAAGACCTAAATAGGATTTCACATAAGAAAATATATGAATTGGTCTGCCAGTCCCTAGATAGAAATAGGGACAGAGACCTTGTTGTCATAGATGCGGCCCTTCTTTTAGAGGCCAAGTTTGACTCCTTGGCTGACAAGGTGGTCCTTGTCTACTGTAATGAAAAGGTCCAGCTAGACCGACTAATGAAGAGGGATTCCATATCTTCGGAGGATGCCCTAAAGAGGATAAGGAGTCAGATGAGCCAGGAGGACAAGAAAAAAATGGCAGACTACCTTATTGATAACTCTGGTGATTTAGAGGTGCTAGAAAATGAGGTTGAAAAGTTAATAAAAGAAATTAGAAAGTGGAAGTGTGAAGGTGAAATTAAGGAATAAAATGGTTAATAGGGGTTTGCTTGCCCTAATACTTGTATTTATAGTGCTTATACTTGCCCTAATAAACCGTGAAAATATAGAAAAAATATTTTATCCTACCAAGTATTCTCAATATGTCGAGAAATATTCTTCTGAATATGGTGTTGATAAATACCTGGTTTATAGTATAATAAAAACTGAGAGTAAGTTTCATACAAGAGCTATTTCTTCTAAAAATGCCAAGGGTCTAATGCAGATCACAGATATTACTGCTGATTGGGGACGAGAAGAGCTTGGGATTGGAAGTATAGACATATATGATCCTGAAACCAATATTAATATAGGTGTCTGGTACCTGGGTAAGCTACAGAAGGAATTTAAGGGTAATTACAAGCTCATTATCGCAGCCTATAATGGGGGCTCTGGTAATGTAAGGAAGTGGTTGAAGTCTACTGATTATAGTAAGGATGGTAGGAACTTAGCCAATATACCTTTTGCAGAAACATCCAAGTATACAGAGAAGGTTTTGGATAATTACAAAAGGTACAAGGACTTGTATAGGTAATTATTGGACCTATAAGGAGGAGATACAAATGAAAAAGAGATTAATGGTTGAAGGTATGCACTGTGCTAACTGTGTAAAGGGATTAAACGATGTACTTACAGAGGATTTAGAGGGTGTAGAGGTATTAGAGATAAGCTTAGAAGGTAAGTATGCTGATATAGATGCAGCTGACAGCGTAAGTGACGACCAGTTAAAGGCAGCAGTTGAAGAGCTGGGCTTTGAATTAAAGGAAATTAAATAAGTTTCTATGAGCAGTAAATCAAATTTGGTTTGCTGCTTTTTTACGCAAGAATATTAGCTAGATCCAGAATCTGGCTCAGACGCTTTTGTTGAGATTACAACTGACCTATTATATGAGTATAGAGCCTAATGTAGGCCTAACCAATATAGGTTTATCTGCTAAATTGCGACCTGCTTTGGTATATTTATAAATCTACTATTCTCTGTTTATATAGGGAGAAGGAACAGGGAGAGAACACTAGAAAAAAGCTAGCAAATATAAAGAAATACTAAAGAAAATACTAGGTTAATAGATAAAAAAATGCAGACATTACAAAAAAGTTACAGTTAAACTGGTGGAAAGGATCTAGAACCTAGGGTTTAAGTTACAAAAAAGTTACAAAAAATGACAAAAATTGCAAAAAAGTCACCTTTTTTTTAAAAAACACTTTACAACTAGTAACAAAATGTTGTATTATAGGTTTGTGCAAATATAAAAATTAGAGATAAAACTTTAGAAAATGATAAAGTTAAAAAATGTTACATTTGATTTGGATGTAATTCTTCATTAAATAATAGTATTTAGATGAAGTTAGAAAATAATGAGAGGTGAGAATTTAGATGAAAAAAGCAATAACAGTCTTAGGTTTAGGTGCTGCAGCTGTTGCTATATCAGTTTCAAATGCCAGTGCATTAGAACAGCAGGATGCTAATGTAGTAGAACAGCAGGATGCACAAACAACAACAGGGATTAACCTAAGAGAACAACCAGGTGCAACTTCAAATAAGGTCTCAGAGCTTCACGCGGGTTCAAAAATAACAGTTAAAGAGAGCAATAACGGTTGGGTCAACGTTCAGACAGAGGATGGTCAGAGCGGTTGGGTTAGTGGATATTATATATCTGATAAGGAAGGTAACCCGATTATAGCCAACAATGCTACTAATAATGCTGCCAATGTAGATAATACAAATAAGGCAGGTAAGAATGTTGTAGCTAATAAAGTTGTAAATAAGGCTAAGGTAGCTAATACTGGAGCTTATGAAAATAATTATACAGAAAAAACTACAAATATAAAGGGTGATAGCTCTGACCAGGCGGTTTCTTCGAATGCCAAGATAGAGTCTACTGCATCTTTAAACATCAGAATAGGCCCATCTGTATCAAATGGTATATCAGGTGTGGTATATAAGGGTGAAATTTTTAAGGTAGTGTCTAAGTCTTCAAATGGATGGTACAAGGTTGTATTAAATGACGGTACTACAGGTTGGGCTAGTGGTAAGTATATCAGCCTAACTTCAGAAAATGACAAGACTAATATAGCTAATTATACACAGAACAATGTTAAGCAGGACACTAGTACTCAGGCTACTAGCTCAAGTTCACAGGGTAAGGTTAATAGCTCTGTAGGCTTAAATGTTAGATCTGGTGCAGGTACAGGAAGTTCAGTTATAGGAACTCTTGCCAACAATGCATCTGTTAATATAATTGGTGAAGAAAATGGATGGTACAAGATAAAGCTAGATAATGGTTCAACAGGTTATGTTGGAGCAAGCTATATATCTAAAGTTTCTGGAGGATCAAGTATTGTAGATAGTACTACTACAAGTAATGTGAAGGAAACTGCAAAGACTGAAGCAACGAGTACTGCTAAGGCTACTGTAACAGGTAACAAGGTTGTAGACTACGCCCAGACGCTACTTGGAACTAAGTATGTATGGGGTGGAACTACTACTCAGGGCTTTGACTGTTCAGGCTTCACTCAGTATGTCTATAAGAAAATGGGTATAGATATACCTAGAGTTTCTAAGGCTCAGGCAACAGCAGGTAGTGCAGTATCACTATCAAATATAAAGGCAGGAGACTTATTATACTTTGATACAACTGGTTCAGGTTCTACTAGCCACGTTGGTATATACATGGGTAATGGTAAGTTTATACATGCAAGTGGTACAGCAACTAATCCAGAACATGTTAAGGTATCTAACCTGTCAGAAGGTTGGGTTAAGTGTCTAGGAGCTAGAAGATTCTAGTACAAACTTAAGACTAAATTAATATGATAATATAAGACCATAGGAGTTAATGACTCTTGTGGTCTTTTCTTAATTGAGAAACAAAAGCATTTATCTTATATTGTGTATTTTTTATCAATTAGTATGTCCAATAGAAATTTTACCTAGCAAAAAGAATAGTTTTTTATTGGAATCATAGGATTTTTTTAGGGTATTTTGAAAAATTACTTGCATTTAATAAATGAAAATTTATAAGAAACGAATCCTAAAGAGAAAAATTGCTTAAGAATAAATCAAGGAAAGGGTGTAGATTTAATTTTAATAATGAAAAAAAGCAATTTACTTTAATTAACATGGATAAAAAATAATATACAAATTTTATTTGCCTTATTTATATAGGAAGTGGTATACTAGTAATGAGAAAATTTTAATATTAGTTAAGAATAGGGGGTAACAAAATGAAACTCTTAACTTTTAAGGGAGGAATACATCCTCCATATGGAAAAGAGTATGCTAACAAGAAACCAATTGAGAAAGCAGCAGCGCCTGCTAAGGTTTATATCCCACTTCAGCAGCACATAGGTGCTCCAGCAAAATGTATTGTTGCTGTAGGTGATGAAGTTAAACTAGGTCAAAAGATTGGTGAAGCTCAGGGATTTGTATCTTCTAACATCCATTCGTCAGTATCAGGTGTCGTTAAAGCTATTGAGCTATGTGGCGTTCCTAACGGTACTGCAATGTGTGTTGTCATTGAAAACGACTTCAAAGAAGAACCTCATGAAAGTGTAAAGCCTCATGGCGATATAGCTGACTTGAGCAAGGAAGAAATTGTTGGAATAGTCAAAGAAGCAGGTATAGTTGGTATGGGTGGTGCAACATTCCCTAACCATGTAAAGATTTCTCCTCCACCGGACTCAAAGGCGGAATACGTTATCTTAAATGGCGCAGAATGTGAGCCATATTTAACAGCTGACGACAGACTAATGGTAGAAAATCCGGAAGATGTCGTATATGGTCTAAGAGCTCTTATGAAGGCTCTAGATGTTAACAAAGGTTTCATAGGTATAGAAGTAAATAAGCCAGAAGCCATTGCAAATGTAACAAAGGCAGCAGAGCCATATCCAGAAATTGATGTAGTAAGTCTACAGGTTAAGTACCCAGAAGGTGCAGAAAAGCAGTTGATTTATGCATGTACTGGAAGAGAAGTTCCATCAGGAGCACTTCCAATAGCAGTAGGAGCCGTTGTTGACAACGTTGCTACAGCCGCTGCAATAGCAAATGCTATTAAGACTGGTATGCCTCTAGTAGAAAGAATAACTACAGTTACTGGTCCTTGTATTAAGGAACCAAAGAACTTAGTTACTAAGATCGGTACAAAGTTCAGTGAAATAATCGAACAGTGCGGTGGTCTTAAGGAAGATGTTGTGGCTAGAAAGCTTATAGCTGGTGGTCCAATGATGGGATTTGCTCAGTTTACTGATGATATATCTACTAACAAGGGATCTTCAGGTATATTAATTCTAGACGAAGATATAGCTGTAGCACCAGAACCAATGAATTGTATTAAGTGTGGTAGGTGTACTGACGTATGTCCAGCATTCCTTCAACCATTATTTATAAGTGCATATTCTTTGAAAAATGATTTTGATGCGGCAGAACAGCACAGAGCTATGGACTGTATAGAATGTGGTTCATGTTCATTCATATGCCCTTCTAGAAGACTTTTATTGCCTTCAATTAGACAGGCTAAGAGAGAAATCGGTGCTAAGAGAAGAAAAGCTGCAGCAGCTCAGAAGAAATAATAGTTAGGGGGAAAAGAAATGGATAAGCAATGGATAGTGTCTTCTTCTCCACATATAAGGACTAAGGAAGATACTTCATATATTATGAAGCAAGTCATTTTGGCACTTATGCCAGCAACATTGGCTGGATTGTATTACTTCAGGGTTCAGGGCTTGATTACAATCTTAGCTTGTGTTATCGGTGCAGTATGTTCAGAATGGGTATATTGCAAGATTACAAAGAAAAAATCAACAATCAATGATTTTTCAGCAGTAGTTACAGGTTTATTATTGGCCTTCAACGTTCCAGCAGGTTTACCTATCTGGATGTGTGTTGTAGGTGCAATATTCTCTATCATAATCGTTAAGATGGTATTTGGTGGTATTGGTTTCAACTTCTTGAACCCAGCACTAGCAGGTAGAGCATTCCTACTAGCTTCTTTCCCAGTTGCAATGACAACTTGGTTAAAGCCAGGAGCTAATGCTGACGCTACTACAGTAGCAACACCACTTAGCTACATGAAGTTAATGGGTGCTGAAGGTATGGGTTCTTCTGCAGATGCAGTTTCAAAGCTACATGATGCAGGTATATCTATCGGAAGCATGTTCATGGGTAACATCGGTGGTACAGTAGGCGAAACATGTTCATTACTGCTAATCATCGGTGGTGTATACTTGATTTACAAGGGAATTATATCTTACGTAATGCCAGTAACTTATATTTGCTTGGTATTCGTATTAACATTTATATTTGGTGGATTTAATGCTGAATTTGCAGTATATCAGGCACTAGCAGGTGGACTACTACTAGGTGGTTTCTTCATGTTGACTGACTATACAACTTCACCAATGACTAAGAAGGGTCAGATTATTTATGCAGCGATTGCAGCTGTAATAGCTACTTGTATTAGACTTTTCGGTGGATATCCAGAAGGTGTATCATACTCAATCTTGTTCGCCAACTGTTTAGTTCCACTAATCGACAAGTACGTACACAATAGAGTATTCGGGGAGGTGCGTAAATAATGAATAGTATGGTTAAAATAGGGGGAACTCTTTTTGGTTTCTCTGCTATAGCAGCATTATTATTGGCTGGTACTAACCAAGTGACATCTCCAGTTATAGAGCAGTTGAATATCAAGGCTAGTAATGAAGCCAGAATTGCTGTTTTGCCAGAGGCTAAGGACTTCAAACAGGTTGACAAGTCTGCATATGCAAGTGCAGGTGCCAAGACTGCTATGGAAGTTTATGAAGGTGCTAATGGCTCTGATACTGTTGGTTACACTATAAAGACTGCTCCAGTAGGTTATGGTGGTCCTGTTGAAATCACAATAGGTATCAGCAAAGATGGTAAAATTACTGGTGTAAATGTTGGTAACAACAGTGAAACTCCAGGTCTAGGTGCTAAAGCTGCAGATCCTGCCTTCTACGGACAGTACAAGGACAAGGCTGCAAAACCTCTAGAAGTTATAAAGAGTGGTGCACCTAATGAAAGTCAGATTAAGGCCATATCTGGTGCTACAATTACATCAAAGGCAGTAACAAGTGGTGTAAATGAAGCTATTGCGATATTCGGTGCAATCAATAAATAGGGGGGTCAAAGATGAGTAATATAGGAAAGATATTTAAAAATGGTATAATCGATGAGAACCCTACCTTCGTCCAGGTAATAGGTATGTGTCCAACACTTGCCGTTACAAGTTCAGCAATAAACGGTATAGGTATGGGACTTTCTACAGCAGTCGTTCTTGCTTGTTCAAACTTAGCAATATCACTACTTAGAAAGATCGTTCCAGATAAGATAAGAATACCATGTTTCGTAGTTGTAATCGCTACATTCGTTACAATTGTTCAGATGTTATTGAAGGCTTATGTGCCAGCTCTTGACAAGGCGCTTGGTCTTTATATACCTCTTATAGTTGTTAACTGTTTGATACTAGCAAGAGCTGAGTCTTTTGCATGTAAGAACAAGCCATTCCCATCACTAGTAGATGGTTTCGCTATGGGTCTTGGATTTACAATAGCACTTACTATACTAGGTGCTGTAAGAGAAATCCTGGGTGCAGGTAGCGTATTTGGATTTGCTTTCTTACCAGAAACATTCAACACATTGTTGTTCATATTGCCTCCAGGAGCATTCCTAACTCTAGGTTGCTTGATGGCTGTATTTAACAAGTTAACAAAGAAAAAAGCGTAAAGGGGTGTAGAGATTGAAATTAATATTATTATTTTTATACATAGTTCTAGTAAATAATGTTATAACTTCTCAGTTCCTTGGTATTTGTCCGTTCTTGGGTGTTTCTAAGAAAACAGATACAGCAATAGGTATGGGTGTAGCCGTAACTTTCGTTATAGCTTTAGCATCTATAATAACTTATTTCATTCAGATAATATTAGATAACTATCAGTTAGGATACTTGCAGACAATAGCATTTATACTTGTTATTGCATCTATCGTTCAGTTCGTTGAAATGGTTATAAAGAAGACTTCGCCATCACTATATCAGGCACTTGGTGTTTTCTTACCTCTTATAACTACAAACTGCGCGGTTTTGGGTATAGCTATAGTTAACATTACTAAGGGTTACAACATCATTGAAACTCTAGTAAATGGTATAGGTGCTGGTATAGGATTTACACTTGCAATAGTAATATTTGCAGGTATCAGAGAAAGGTTAGAATTAGCTGACATTCAGGATGCGTTTAAGGGATTCCCTATAACACTGATTTCAGCCAGCTTAATGTCAATAGCTTTTCTAGGATTCACAGGATTAATTAAATTATAAGGGAGGTACTAGAGAATGCTTATTGTTTATGCGGTAGTAGTACTTGGTATACTTGGTTTAATCTTTGGTATAATCCTTGATTTTGCTTCTAAGAAGTTTGCCGTTGAAGTAGACCCTAAGGAAGCTGAAGTACTAGAAGTTTTACCAGGAGCCAATTGTGGTGGTTGTGGATTTCCAGGTTGTGGTGGTTTAGCTGCTGCAATTGCTAAGGGAGAAGCGCCAGTAAATGGTTGTCCTGTAGGTGGAGCAGCTGTTGCAGAAAAAGTTGCTGCAATAATGGGTGTTGAAGCCGGAGCAGGAGAAAAGATAGTAGCCAATGTAAGGTGTAAGGGTACATGTGATGCTACTAAGGAAAAATATGAGTACAGCGGTATACAGGATTGTAGAGCAGCTGCATCATTAATCGGTGGTGCCAAGTCTTGTTCTTATGGATGTTTAGGTCTAGGTACTTGTGTACAGGTTTGTAACTTTGATGCTATACATGTTGTAGATGGCGTTGCTGTAGTTGATGAAGAAAAGTGCGTTAACTGTGGTAAGTGTATAGATATATGTCCAAAGGCACTTATCGAACGTAAGCCGGCTAATAAGGCTGTTACAGTTCAGTGTAAGTCAAATGACTTTGGTAAGACAGTTAAGGATAACTGTACAGTAGGTTGTATTGGTTGCGGTATATGCTTTAAGGAATGTCCGTTTGATGCAATCATATTTGAAGACAAGCTAGCACGTATTGATTACGAAAAGTGTAAGCAGTGTAACAAGTGTGCTATGAAGTGTCCAACAAAGGTTATAAAGCCAAAAGAAAGAAAAAAACCAGTAGTTAAAGCTCAGCCAAAGCCACAAGAGCCAAAGGTTGAAGAAGCTAAGGCTGAAGTTAAGCCAGAAGAAAATAACTAATTAGCTTTAAAAGCTTAACTAATATTAAGGGTCACCGTATATTTAATTATATACGGTGATTTTTTTATTTAAAAAACTGTCTATATATGATTGGATAATACTTATAGTGGATAAAGAGCTAGCATAAAATAGGACATGATGTCACGATAAATGCTGGTAAAGTCTAAAATTATAAATTGTTTACTAAGGGGAATATATAGGTGCTAATATGAGTGAGGTTTTAAGGATAAGGGAAATGTGTGAGGATGAAAGGCCAAGAGAAAAGATGATGAAGAAAGGGGTAAAGTCCTTATCAGACGCCGAGCTTTTAGCTATAATGATTAGGACAGGTGATAAAAACAACAATGCAGTAACCCTATCTTCAAAGGTATTGACCCTCTCTAAACATGGGGTAAGGGGCTTGACTGATTTGAGTCTAGACGAGTTATGTAGTATTGATGGCATTGGTCCTTCAAAGGCCACTATTATCAAGGCGGCCCTAGAATTAGGGGTCAGGGTATCCCAGTACCTACCCAATAGGTTTAAAATCAATAACCCATGGGATGTATATTCCTACTATATGGAGGAGCTTAGGTACCTCAAAAAGGAAGTTTTTAAGGTTATACTACTAAATACAAAAAATGAAATAATCTCAGATATAGATGTATCAGTTGGTAGCCTAAATTCTTCTATAGTTCATCCCAGAGAGGTTTTTATAGAGGCTATAAAAAGGAGATCTAATGCTATTATATTAATGCACAACCACCCATCAGGTAATCCTGACCCCTCTAAGGAGGACATTATGATTACCAAGAGACTGAATGAGTGCGGCAAAATACTTGGTATTAATGTGTTAGACCATATAGTCATTGGGGATGGAAGTTACTATAGCCTCAAGGAAAATAACATATTTTGAGACTTATAAAAGTGGTCCATTATTTTTACATAAAATATTGTTTGCATTTTTTAAAAAGAATGAATAAAAGATATCAACAAGACTCCTGTTTCGTGGTATACTAATAGATATAGGCGCATAAGGGAGTCTATTAAAACTTGTAAAAAATGGAGGACGATATGGGAATTTTTAGTAAGATTTTTGGATCTAATATAAATAATATAATTACCAATGATATGGGTATCGACTTGGGTACTGCAAATACTTTGGTTTACATAAAAGGACAGGGAATAGTAGTTGATGAGCCATCAGTTGTAGCCATAAGGGATGACAACAATGAGATACTAGCAGTAGGTCAGAAGGCAAGGGATATGGTAGGTAGAACTCCGGAAAATATCATTGCTATTCAGCCTGTAAAGGAAGGGGTAATAGCTGATTTTGAGGCGACACAGGCCATGATGAGCTACTTTATCCAGAAGGGGTCAAAGGGTGTTGTGAGTCCTAGAATAGTTATATGCGTACCTTTTGGTATCACTAAGGTTGAGAAGAAGGCTATTGAAGAGGCTGCTATCCAGGCTGGTGGCAGAGAGGTCTTTATACTAGAAGAGCCTATGGCAGCAGCTATAGGGGCTGGCTTGAATGTCAATGACCCGGAAGGTAATATGATTGTTGATATTGGCGGTGGAACATCAGAAATAGCCGTTATATCACTTGGTGGAGTCGTTGTAGCCAATTCAATCAGGATAGGTGGAGATGAGTTTGACGTTGCCATAGAGAACTTTGTAAGAAAGGACTACAATATCATAATTGGAGCAAGAACTGCTGAAAATATCAAATTAGCGATAGGATCTGCCTTCCCAGGAGACAAGGAAATTGAAATGACAGTAAGTGGTAGGGACATAATGTCAGGCCTACCAAGAACAATAACAATAGGATCTACAGAGGTTAGAGAGGCCCTAAGAGAGCCAATTAACGAAATAGTAGAGGCCATTAGGACGACACTAGAGGATACTCCTCCAGAATTGGCGTCAGATATAATGGAAAAGGGAATCTTCCTAACAGGTGGAGGCTCCTTATTAAGAGGCATGGACAAGCTAATCCAGGCTGAAACATCACTAAATGTTACAGTGGCAGCCCACCCACTTCAGTGCGTTGTAATAGGAGCAGGTAAGTCTATAGAAAATACAGACATATTCAACAGTATCGTTATGATGAATCACGAAGGATAGTTGGTGGTCACCTTGAAGTTAGAGAAGGATAGTAGAAGAAGGTTGAGTCTAAAGACCATACTAGCAACTATTGTAGTGGTTTTGATAGTAGCTATAACAGCTAACTCTATGTCTAATTCAGGTAGACTGGATGCCGTTGAAGCAAAGGGACCAATCTCAGCTTTTTACATTGTGGGCAAGCATCTCAACAATGTAGTCGTAGGAATTGGTGACTTTTTTGGGGACCTAGCAAACTTTAGGTCAAATGCTAGGATGGTCCAAGACCTTAAAAATGAAAATGATAAGTTAAAACAAAAAATTATAGATATGGAAAGTGATGTAGACAAGCTGGATTCTTTAGAAAGACTGAAGAAATCCCTGAATTACGTGTCTACAGACCAACGTAATAGTCTGGTTACAGCCAGTGTAATAGGAAAGAATAACGGAGACTGGTACAAGTCATTTGTAATAGATGCAGGTGCAGGTGATGGAGTCAAGACAGATAGCATAGTGATAAATGGCCAGGGTGTAGTGGGTATTGTTTATAGTGTGAGCAACCACTATTCTAAGGCTATATCCTTGATAGATTCTAGAGCTTCTGTTAGCTTTAAGCTAGCCAGAAAGAATGACTACAAGGGGGTTATTACAACGTCATCTATAGTAGGTAGTGCGGACTTTACAGATATAGACAAGTTACTCCAAGGATATCTTTTTGACCCTAAGTCAGATGTGAAAAAGGATGACCTCCTAGTTACATCAGGTTTGGGCCTATATCCAGAGAATATACCAATAGGCACTGTTACTAGTGTTACATATGACAAGAACAAGTCTATGAAAACTATAAAGATTAGGCCTAGCGTAGATTTTAAAAATATTGACAATGTCAGTATAATCCCTCCAAGAAAGGTTCAATAGGTGGCAGTATGAAAAATATAGTGGTATTTTTGATTGGCCTCTTTCTGATTTTTTTGGAGGCTTTTTTTACCAATCATATAAGTTCCTTTTTGAGCATAGACCTGCTTTTGATCTACATAATTTTGATTTCCCTTTATATGGACAAGAGCTATGCCCTTATAGAGGTTGGTCTTTTGGGCTTACTTAGTGATTTGGTAGTAGGTGGCATAGTAGGAATTACAGCCCTTTTATTTATGGCAGCATCCTACTTTATATCTACAGTAGAAAAATCGATCTTTAAGGATAAGAAGCTAATAGTGCTCTTCTTAGTATTTGTTATTAGCATAGTGTATTCTATAATAAATGCAGTGGTATCAGCCATATTTTATGTGCCGGTTCCACTTATACTTGTTCTCCTTAAGGGAGTAATACTAATACCCCTTTTAAATGTAGGTGTAGCCTTCTTGGCCTATAGCCTGTTTGGAGACTTGTTGATGAAATTAAGGGAAGAATAGTGGTGTGACAAATTGAGTAAAAATTCAGTGATAAAGCCAAGACTAAAGGTAATTAATAAGTTTATTCTAATTATACTTAGTGTGGTTTTAATAAAAATAGTATATATGACAACTATAAGGTATTCACATTATTCTGAGTTGGCTGACCAAAAGGCCTACAAGCAGATTATGGTTCAGGCTCCTAGGGGAGAAATTAGGGACAGGAAGGGTGTATTATTGGCAGGTAATGAGCCCCAGTTCACCGTTCAGATAGTTGCAGATACCTTCAACAAGGCAGGTAAGAATAGTAAGGACGGGGCAAATAAGATGGCCTATTCGGTTATTAATATCCTAGAAAAAAATGGTGAAACATATACGGATGAGTTCCCAATAAGCCTTGAAAATGGTAGGTATAGCTACAGTTTCGACCAGAAAATCAGCGAATTCAAGAGTAAAAATGGTATACCAAGTAACTATAATGCTAAAAAATCCTTCTACTATGTAGTTGACAGTATGATACAAAGTGGTCTATTGTCATTAGCAGATAGGAATATGGATCCGGTTAAGCTCCAGGCCAAGGTTAATAAGCTGGGCTATTATCCACCAGTACTTGTAAATTCTTGGACCTTCACCCAGCAAAAGAATAAGGAGGACTGGTTGAAGGGCTATGGACTAAAAGATGGTGTGAGTGCCCTTTTAGCATTTAAGCATATAAGAAACAACTACTATAAGATAGATTCTAGCATGACGGACAAAGAGGCTAGAAAAATCATGCTGGTAAGAGACCTACTAAAGTCAAAAATATATACCCAGTACAATCCGGTGACTATATCTAAGGGTATAAAGAAGGAGACAGTTGTCCAGATAGAAGAAAACTCAATGAAGCTATCGGGTGTTTCCGTTGCCATAGAGCAAAAGAGGGTCTATCCTTTGGGTAACCTTGCAGCCCATGTTCTAGGCTATGTTGGTAAGATACCATCATCTAAGGCAGAGGACCTTGTAAAGGAGGGCTACAGTCCCCAGGATATGATAGGTCTATCTGGTATTGAAAACAGCTATGAAAATAAGCTAAGGGGTAAGGATGGTTATAAGGAAGTAAAGGTAGACAGTGTTGGTAGGGTTATTTCACAGATGAAGTCTGTTGATCCTACAAGTGGTAAGAGTGTTTACCTAACTATAGATAGTAAGGTACAAAAGACGGCTGAGGAATCCTTGAAAAATGCTATAGAATCAGCCAGATCAGGTGGAAGCTTCAAGAGTCAGTTTGGAGATATAAATATAAAAGAAAGTGCTCCTAAGGCTAGGTCAGGTGCAATAGTTGCCATAGATGTAACTAGTGGAGATGTCTTGGCCATGGCTAGCTATCCCAATTATGATCCAAATAAGTTTGCTAATGGTATAAGTAGTGAGGACTATAATAACTACCTTCCAAAAAATCAGAATGATATGCTGGCACCAAACCCATTATTGAATTTGTCTACTCAGGGTGTATTCCAGCCGGGATCAACCTTCAAGATGGTAACAGCAATGGCTGCCCTAGAATCAGGCTTGGATCCAAATTATACAATAAATGACCCTGGTGTAATAAGGTTAGGAAATAGAAATTTTGCCGACTATGTATGGCACCATGGCGGAAAAAACCACGGCGTGGTAAACCTCTATAAGGCAATACAGGAATCTTGTAATATATACTTCTATGTCTTGGGTAGTAATAGGAACTGGATGACAGGCCAGAACCTAAACCTAGGTATGAATGCCAACAAGATACTTGAATATGCCAAGAAGTTTGGTCTTGATAGCGATACAGGACTTGAGGGGCAGTTAGAGGAAAGAAATGGTAGGGTACCTAGTGAAGAACAGAAGGTTGAAAATACCAAGATTCAATTAAAGTATGCCCTAGAGAGAACTATGAGAACCCACTTTGAGGGTATTGATTATGAAGAAAATAGGGATGAATTCGTAGAAAAGATAGATAAAATTGTTAGTTGGATAGATGAAGATAAGACTCCTGGTAGGGTAGAAACAATGAAGAGGTTAAAGAAACTAGGAGTTAAGGAAGCCTATGTAGAGAGCGATGCTGACTATATGGTTTACAGCTATTTCAACTTTGCTAAGTGGGGTGTGGGTGATACCTTCAACCTTGCTATAGGTCAGGGTGAAAATGCCTACAATCCATCTCAGGTTGTCAGATATGTTGCAGCCCTTGCCAATGGCGGTTATCTAGTAAACCTAAATGTAGTAAACAAGGTAGAAACCTCAAATGGTAAGGTAGCAGAGGTAGCCAATAGAAGGCTAGATAAGATTAGCTTTAAGGACAGTTCAAACCTAAATGACATAAAGATAGGTATGGTCAATGTTTCTACGCAAGGCCTGGCCAAGGATGCATTTGGAAGCTTTCCAATTAAGGTTGCAACTAAGACAGGAACAGCGGAAAAGAGTGGAAAGATACCTACAGATAAGGAATATGACTATCTTATGAGTCATTTGTCATCCTACTCTTTAGACAAGGCCAAGGTTCTTGAAAGGTATAACAAGCTTAAGGCCGATAGGGAAAGAGAGCTAACGAATGAAAAAATTAAGGACTTGAAGGCTAAAATAAATGATACTAGTATTGATAGCGACAAGAGAAAGAAGTACCAAAAGGAACTAGAGGCTGGTATCAAGGTAAAACTAGATGATACAGACAGGGTTAATGCCCAGTACCTAAGAAGGGCAATCAAACAGTTAAACTCAAAGATTACTGATGAGGATATCGATAAGTACAAGGAGGACTACGGTTCTTTTGCCTGGTGTGTGGCTTATGCCCCAGCAGATAATCCTAAGATAGCTGTGGCCTGTATGATACCTCAGGGAGAAACGAGTTCATATGCAGTTTTGCCAATTAGGGAAACTATAGCCCAGTATTTTGGTCTAATAAAGGAAGGTCAGGCTGATGAAAAAAATTGATTATAGAAAAAATTTCAAGATAGTAAAAAATATCGACTGGAAATTAGTAGCCATAGTCCTAGTAATCTTTTTGATTGGAATACTGATACTAAGTAGTGCAACACATGCGAATATTACTAAAAACTATACCCAGATATACAAGCAGCTACTTGCCTTTGTATTGGGCGTGGGTATTATAATGGTCATGATGCTCTTTGACTACGATAGTGTAGGCAAATACTACAAGGAACTATATGTATTTAGTATTATAATGCTACTCATAGTCTGGATACCAGGTTTGGGGGATAGGCAGTTCGGTGCAATATCCTGGATACGTATAGGTAAGTTTAACCTACAAACATCGGAAATAGTAAAGATGACTTTTATACTTAGCTATGCAAAGATAGTAGAAAAGCACAAGGATAGCATGAATAACCTTAGGGTCCTATTCAAGCTAGTGGTGTATGCCATGCCGATTATAGGTCTCCTACTAGCCCAGCCTGATCTAGGTACAGCTATAGTATTTGTGTGTATAATATTCTTTATGCTATATGTGGTTGGTCTAGACAAGAAGATAATCAGGAATACCCTAATAAGTATTCTCTTGTTAACACCACTTATGTATATGTTTATGGCACCCCACCAGAGGGTCAGGATAGTCAATTTCTTTAACCCTGAGCTGAGTAGTAATTACCAGGTTCTACAGTCAATGATAGCTATAGGATCAGGAGGGATATTTGGGAAGGGCCTATATATGGGGTCACAAAATCAGGAAAACTTCCTGCCAGTAAGAGATAGTGACTTTATATTTGCAGTACTTGGTGAGGAGTTTGGCCTAATAGGTATGTTGATAGTGATCATCCTATTTATGCTCCTTATAACAAGGCTATTGATGATAGCTAAAAAGTCTAAAAATGTATACGGAACTCTCATAGTTTCGGGTATAACAGGTATGTTTGTCTACCAAATAATACAGAATATAGGTATGACCGTTGGTCTAATGCCTGTAACAGGTGTAACCCTGCCCTTTGTAAGCTATGGTGGTAGTTCAATATTGACATCTATGGCAAATATAGGTATAGTCTTGAATGTATATTTGAGAAGGAGAAGGATATACTAGGAGACCAGTAAATATAGTTGAGTGATTTAGTTAAAAGGCAAATTAAGTAAAATAGATTTAAGCAGACGCTTGAATCTTCAATAGTGTATATTAGTCCTATTATAGGGGGACAATATATAGACTAGTTGAAATGGAGGCAAGTTTTGGAAAAAGTTGATATTAAAAGAATCTTAAAAAAGGTTGAAAAACCTGCAAGATATTTGGGCAACGAATTAAACTCCATTCATAAGGATACAGAAAGCAATGAGTTAATTAGATATGCTCATTGCTTTCCTGATTTATATGAAGTTGGTATGAGTCATTTGGGTAGCCATATCTTGTATAATTGTATAAATTTAGAAGATGATGTTTTCTGCGAGAGGGTTTATGCACCTGGAATTGATATGGAGGCCAAGATGAGGGAAGGTAATATCCCCCTGTTTGGTCTTGAGTCTAGGGAGCCTATACGCCACTTTGATTTTGTTTCGTTTACACTTCAGTATGAGATGTGCTATACCAACATACTAAATATGCTAGACCTAGCAGGCATACCGCTCCTGGCAAAGGATAGGAAAAATGAGGACCCACTAATTATGGTGGGTGGATCCTGTGCCTATAATGTTGAACCCTTGGCAGACTTTGTTGATATTGTAGTCCTTGGAGAGGGCGAAGAAATGAACCTAGATGTGATTAGGGCCTACAAGGAATGGATAAGGACAAATCCATATGAAAATGGCAAGGATAAGACAGACTTTTATAAGAAGATAATTGGCATAGATGGTGTATATATACCTTCCTTCTATGACTTTAAATACAATGAAGATGGGACTGTTAAGGAACTAGTAAAGCTGGTTGAAGAGGCTCCTGACAATCCTAGAAAGAGGATTATATCAGACATGGATGCAGTCGTATACCCTGAAAAGTATATAGTCCCATTTATAGAGGTAGTCCACGATAGGATAGTCCTAGAATTATTTAGGGGCTGTACTAGGGGATGTAGGTTCTGTCAGGCAGGTATGATATACAGGCCTATAAGAGAAAAATCTGTAGATAGGCTAAAGGGAATAGTAGATAATATGATAAAAAATACTGGCTATGATGAAATATCCCTATCTTCCCTAAGTACTAGTGACTATAGCCATATCAGTGAGATTACAGACTTCTTGGTTGACGAATATGCACCCAAGAATATCAGTGTTTCCCTGCCTTCTCTGAGGCTGGACAATTTCTCTATGGAAATAGCAGAAAAAATCCAGCAGGTAAGAAAGACTGGACTTACATTTGCACCTGAGGCAGGAACTCAGAGAATGAGGGACGTGATAAATAAGGGTATTACAGAAGAAGAACTCCAAAAAGCAGTTTCAAAGGCCTTTGAAATGGGCTGGAACAGTGTCAAGCTATACTTTATGATAGGTCTACCAACTGAAAGGTATGAAGACCTTGATGGTATAAAAGACCTCGCCTACCAGGTAATAGATATCTATAGGGATATACATGGCGGAAAGATTAGGGGTAAGTTTGGCGTGACAATAAGTACCTCAACTTTTGTTCCAAAGCCGTTTACTCCTTTCCAGTGGCATAGACAGGATACTGGTGATGAGATTAGGGATAAGCAGAAGTACCTGGTAGCTAAGCTTAGAAATGGAAATATTAGATACAACTACCATGACTCCCAAACTAGCTTGATGGAGGCAGTATTTGCCAGGGGTGATAGGAGACTGGGAGGAGTTCTACTAGATGCCTTCAAGGCAGGTGCTAAGTTTGATGGCTGGTCAGAATACTTTGACCTTGATAGGTGGTTAGAGGCCATGGATAAGAATGGTCTTGACCCAAGCTTTTATGCCCACAGGGACAGGTCCTATGATGAAGTATTCCCTTGGGACCATATAGATGTAGGTGTAACAAAGGAATTCTTAATACGGGAAAATGAACTTGCCAAGCAGAATAAGGTTACTGAGGACTGTAGACATGGCTGTAAGGGCTGTGGGGTAAATACAAATGATATAGGAAGGGGTTTGTGCTAATGTCTAAGAAAATTAGGATGAAATTTATAAAAACGAAAGACATGATATACATATCCCACCTAGATGTACAGAGACTCCTACAGAGGGTATTTAGGCGTGCAGAAGTAGAGCTATCTTTTTCTCAGGGTTTTAATCCACATCCAAAGATTACCTATGGAAATGCCCTTGCCCTGGGTGTGGAGAGTTATGGGGAATATGTGGATATAGAAATAGAGGCAGACCTATCCTTGGATGATCTTAAGACTAGGATAAATGCCCAGCTTCCAGATGGTATGGCCTTTGTGAAGCTAGTAGAACTAGTAGGTGGAGAGAGAAACCTAGCTTCATCTATAGAGTTTGGTGACTATGAATTCACTATTGAAAATGTGGATAAAATCTCAAAAGAAGATATATGTGACAGGTTGGATAAATTGATGGCTATGGATTCTATCATGATGACCAAGAAAAATAAAAAGGGGAAAATAGTCGATATAGATATCAAGCCTCTTATAAATACCCTATCGCTTTTAGACTATAGGGATGATAGCTTTGTAGTATCATCTATATTGGCAACCGGATCAAAGCAGAACCTAAATACAAATATATTTATACCTAAGTTACTGGAGGTTCTTGCAATAGATATAGACCCTCTGGATGTTGATATAAAAAGAAATGACCTATACTTTAAGCAGGATGGCCAATTAGTCAGTCCACTATAGGGTCTAGTCTTAGGATTGGAGGATTTTATGAAGAGGATAATCATAGAAGACTTTTGTAATGCAAGAAAGCTAGCCCTCTTGGAAGAGGACAAGTTGACTAAATTAATTATAGAAGATAAGTTTAAGGATGGGCTGGTAGGAAATATCTATAGGGGGCGAGTCCACAAGGTAGTCAAGGGAATGGATGCCTGTTTTGTGGATATTGGTTTAGAAGAGCCGGCCTATATGAAGATAAAAAGGGGTCAAAGTACCTGTGTTGGCGATCTAATTCTAGTCCAGATTTCTAAATCTGCCAAGGGAGACAAGAGGGTCAGCCTAACAAGAGAAGTCAGCATACAGGGCAGGTATATGGTCTATATACCATCTAATGATAAGATTAGTTACTCGAATAAGCTAACAAAGAGTCAGGTATTGGACTTGAAAGCAAAGATAGAGGAACTAGGGGTCACAGGTAATAGGGGCTTAATTGTAAGGACAGAGGCAGGTTTTGCAAGTATAGATGATTTAAAGGATGACTTTAATATTCTAAGGGATAGTTATGAAAGACTAGAGGAATCTTTTAAGTCTAGCCTAAGTCCAGGCTTGATTAAGAGGGCCAAGGGTCAAATTGAGACTTTTATAGGCTATAACATAGACAAGGACCTGGAGGCTATAGTTTATCCCCAAGATATGGATGTAGATTTCAACAATGGGGCTGCTGAAAGTCTGGATAAGCTTGATATAAGGGCCATAGTCAAGTCTATAGATAGGTCCTACCTTGGAAGGCTAGTAAGGGATAAAAATCCTGCTACCTTTAGCAACCATGGTGTAAATGCTAGGCTTACTAGTTACCTTTCAAACAAGATTAGGCTGAGGAATGGGTCTTATATAGTTATCGATAAGACTGAGGCTATGACGGTTATAGATGTTAACTCCGGTAGGTACATTGGGTCAGCTAATTATGCCAATACTGTTATAGATGTCAATATGGGCCTAGTAGATGAAATAGCAAGGCAAATACTCATGAGGGACCTATCCGGAATCATCATTGTAGACTTTATAGATATGAAGTCAGAAAAGGATAGGGAAGACTTGATAAGAAAAATGAATAGGGCCTTGGGGGCTGATGGGAAAAATACCAAAGTTCATGGCTTTACCAGACTAGGACTTTTGGAGATAAGTAGGAGGAGGAGTCAGGACTCATTTGAATCATACTACTATAGCCATGAGTCTAGAGACTATTACTCAGCTAATAGGCTAGTAGACCTAGTAGAGGAAGAGGCAATCAGTCATATTTACCATGATCTAATAAAAGATGATGAAGAGAAAAGTCTTGTTATAGAAATGGAGGCTGGTAGGTACAAGAGGCTTATGGCAGAAAAAAAGGAGGTCATAGGTCAAATTGAGGACAAGTATGGACTAGTTATAGAATTTAGACCAGTATGAGAAATTTAATATAATCAGAAATAATAAAGCTAGGCATTCACCTGAACCTTTGTAGAAGGTGAATGTCTAGCTTTTTTTAATATTATCATACAAGACCTATTTTTAGGGATAGCCTATGGATATATTGATACCATCATAGGCCAGACTAGTGTTTTTGAAGACAGAGCTTGCATTTTCAATATAGTCACTTGGAGAATCCAGTGATGGTGAAAAGTGGGTCAAAAGCAATTGGTCTACCTGACCCCTGTAGGCAAGGTTGGCTGCCTCCCTAAAGGTCATGTGCTTATTTTTCACTGCCTTTCCTATATCCAGGTCATCACCATACATGGCCTCACATACAAAGAGTCTACTGGACTCTATAAAGGGAATGATGGCATCTATAGGTCTAGTGTCAGTTATATATGAAAACTTGATACCAGGCCTAGGCTTGCCAAGTACCATATCAGGTGTGTAGGACACATCATCCACATAGAAGGTCTGACCAGCCTGTAGGTGTCTCCATAGGCGCTTAGGAACCTGGTTTTCTAGGGCCTTGTCTATGTCAAACTCCCTATTTCTCTTAAAATAGAGACTATAGCCCAGACACTCAGTTGAATGGTCTAGATCAAGGGTTGAAATTTCAATTTCCCTAAGTATATCTGAATTTATTGAAAAGCAACCTGCAGGTTTTTCAAGGACCACGAGTCTATAGGGCAGGCCCTCCCAAAGAACCATCATTGCACTAAGGGCTCTTTTTATACCCCTCGGACCAACTATATACAAGGGACTTCTTTTTTCGGCATTACCCATGGTAGATAAAAGACCTAGTAGGCCATTGATATGGTCACCATGGAGGTGGGTGATTAGAATTAAATCTATGTCCTTGAAACCACAGCCTATCTTCTTCATAGAAATCTGGGTTCCTTCGCCACAATCTATTAAAATTTTTCTTCCCTTATAATTAATAAAGGCACTTGAACAAAATCTTTCTGGTGTGGGTACATTACCACCTGTGCCTATCATTGTAAGATTTAACATTTACTCACCTTCTTTCCTAAGTTATTTCCAAGGACGGCCATAAGCAGGCCTCCAAATATGGAAAGGAATATGTATATAAGTCCTGGTATGGGGTGGCCATCCAGAACAAGTTGACAAAAGTCCCTGCTAAAGGTTGAAAAAGTAGTGAAACTTCCAATTAAGCCAGTAGCAAATAAATTGTAAAAATGCGGCCTAATCCTACCAAGTAGGCACCTAGCAAGCAGGGCTAGGACAAAAGAGCCTAATAGGTTAACAACTAGGGTCCCTATAGGAAGGTAGTGTAATAGGCTGATTAAAAGTCCCTCTACATGGTTGGGCTTGATAACTATAAGTTTGGACCTATGGTTGAGGAGGTCGTCAAGTCCAGTAAATACTCCAAATCGTAATATAGAACCTACTAGCCCACCCAAGAAAATATATGGGATAGACTGGTCGAAGCTAGGTTTTTTCATCATATAAGCACCCCCAAAAAGCAGGCTCCAATAGACAAGAAAATACTAAGGGCCACATATAAAAGACTAATAGTTATATGACCATCAATGGCTAGATTTAGGTTCTCTACTATAAAGGTAGAAAAGGTTGTAAAACCACCCAAGAAACCTGTAGCCACAAAGGTTAGTAAGCCTTTATTATTAAAATGACTGTATGCGTATGCCAGCAAAAACGAACCCAATACATTTATAAAAAGAGTATGCAAGGGCATTTTCGATTCAATTTTATCCTGAATGTAGACGCCAGTAGAGTAACGGGCAAGGGCACCAAGCCCTCCTCCTAGGCCTACAAGTATTATATATATCATAAGTACTCCTATAGCAATTTATAGTTCTAGTAACTTTAAATGAAATTATTATTTCATATTTAGTTCAAAATCCTCATACCCATAGGCAATATGTGTTAGAGAAAAAATATCCATAAAAAACCTAAATAATCCAATCCTATTTTAGCTATTATAATATCAATTTTAGCATAAATTAGGATAAATAAGTTACAATTGAATACAAAATATAAGGATACAAAATAAAAATATATTTTTGTGGTATAATCAGAGAGGAAGGATGTGGTTTTTTGGCTAGGGTTACATCAATTGAATTTCAAAAAAAGAATAAGGATAGGGTCAACCTATATGTTGATGGAACCTATCTTATGTCAATGTATGCAGAAATGGTCTACAAGTACAATATCAGCGTAAACTCAGAAATTGACCAAGAGAGACTGACGGAAATAATCAAGGCTGATGACTATGAGAAGGCCAAGAACAAGGCCTTAAACTACATTTCCAGGGTAGAGAGATCTGAAAAGAAGGTCAGGGAAAAGTTGCAAGATGAATTTGACCAAGAAATAATAGATATGGTCATGGACTTTTTAAAGAAATACTCATTTGTTGATGATGGCAGGTTTGCAGGAAGAATTATAAGCAACTCTATGAAGTTTAAAAGGGTTGGTAAAAACAGGATCAAACAGGACCTCTACATGAAGGGTATAGATAGTGCCATGATAGACAAGACCCTATCTGATATAGACCAGGACGAAGAATTGGAAAATGCTATATATCTGGCAGAGAAAAGACTGGCAAAAATCAAATCAGATGATAAAAATCTACTTAGAACAAAGTTATACCAGCACCTATCCTATAAGGGATTTGCTTATGATACTATAAATTCTGCCATCCGTCATGTTTTGGACATATAATGGCAAGATTATTTGGAGAAGGTCGAAATGAAGAATATAATTATATTGGCTATCAGTATATTAATTGCAGTATACAACATTGTTAGCCTCTATATGGACGATAGAAGGTAAAAATCAAATAGACTTATGATTAAGCCTGTGATAAAATTAAATTATCATGATAATGAGAGGAATAGAATAATGTTGGAATTGCAAGACAGGCTTGAACTGTCTAGAAAAAGAAATATAGAAAAGCTAGAGTCGATGAGGGATAGTAAAGGGACTAAACTCAAGCTAGGTATAATGGGAGGAACCTTTAATCCTATTCATAACGCCCATTTGGCTACTGCAGAATTTATAAGGGACAAGTATGATCTAGACAAGGTTATATTTATACCTGCAGGTGACCCACCTCATAAGAAGGGGGTCTTAAACAAGTTTAAGCGTTTTGATATGGTCATCCTATCAACACTAAAGAACGATGATTTTTTGGTTTCAGATTATGAGGTCCTTTCAGACAAGGAAAGGGACTACACTGTAGATACCCTAAGGCATATAAGTGAAACCTATCCCAATGAAGAGTTATACTTCATCACAGGATCAGATGCCCTAAATCAGATGGAAACTTGGAAGGAATTCCAGGAAAATTTCAAGCTGGCCAAGTTTGTAGCAGCTATTAGGCCGGGTATAAATCTTTTAGAAACCCAAGAAAATGTTGAAACCTTTAGGCAGAGATATGATGCTGATATAGATATGGTATATGTTCCTTCATTGGAAATATCATCAACCTATATTAGGAGCTTAGTAAAAAACGGTAAGAGTATAAAGTACTTGGTACCTAGTAGGGTAGAGGAATACATAAATGTACATAATTTGTATGGAGGTGTTGTTAGGTAGATGGAAAAATCGGTTATGATAGAAAAATTAAAGGATTATCTACCGGAAAAAAGATGGACTCATTCATTAAACGTGGCTAAGGCTGCAGTCCAATTATCAGACTTGGTGGGATGTGACTCACAGAAGGCTGAAATAGCTGGGATTTTACATGATGCAGCCAAGTATGTAAAGCTAGAAGATGTAGGATCTTATTGTGAAAAGTACAATATCCACCTAGATGATATGGAGAAGAAGAGCACGGCCCTATCACACAGTGTATTGGGGTCTTATATAGCCAGGTACGAATTTGGCATTGAAGATGAAAATATATTAAGTGCAATCAGGTATCATACAACGGCTAAGCCGGATATGAATATCTTGGAAAAAATCATATATGTAGCAGACGTAATAGAGGTCGGCAGGGACTACCCTGGTGTTGACGATCTAAGAGAGGTAGCCTTTAGTGGTGACTTAGACAGGGCAGTTCTGATGGCCCTAGAAAATGCCATTTTGTCGGTGATAAGGAAAAAGGCACCACTACATTTGAGGACTATAGAGGCGAGAAACTATTACTTGGTCCAGGTCAAAGCTAAATAGGTTAAGAGATTGAGGAGAAAGATATGATAACAGTAGAAAATATGGTAAAAGTCATCTACGATGCTATAGATGACAAGCTAGGTCAGGATATAGCTATTCTGAATATAGGTAAGGTATCTAGTCTATGTGATTACTTTGTGATAACATCAGCCTCGTCTTCAAGACAGGTAAAGGCAATAGCAGATAGTGTTGAAGATGCTATGACTGAATTAGGCATTGAGCCTAGGGGTAAGGAAGGTAGAGAGATGCAGAACTGGATCCTGCTAGACTATGGTGATGTAATGGTCCATGTATTTGATGAAGAAAACAGGGGCTTTTATAACCTAGAGAAGCTATGGAAGGATGCACCATACCTAGATCCTGAAACACTTTAGCTATGGCTAGGATATCTAAATATGGATAATCCTATAAAATTTAACTGATATATTATTTTTTGTTTTGATTTTATATTACATTAGGTCTAGTTGTTTATATTTTAAATATTGACAAGGTAAGGACTTTATGTTAATATAAAGCATGGGTTTTAGGCTATAAAAGAATAGCCAGGAGAAAAAAGAATATATAAATATAAGCGGAGTAGTAGGAGCTAACTATTTTCAGAGAGCCAATGGATGGTGGAAATTGGTGGTAGTAAACTTTGAACTTGCCGATGAAACTTATATACCGTAGTTGGTTTAACAACGTCGAGAGTCCAAATCTATTTGGAAATTAGGGTGGTACCGCGAGAATATCATCGTCCCTAAACATTTTTGTTTAGGGGCTTTTTTGTTGTTAACCAAAATTTATATTTTTGAAGGAGGAGTTATTATGAGCGTATATGATTTTAAAAGTATAGAAAAGAAGTGGCAGAAGGCCTGGGATGAAAAGGGCCAGTATAAGATGGATACTAGGGATACTTCAAAGCCAAAGTACTACTGTCTAGAAATGTTCCCATACCCATCAGGCAAGATTCACATGGGTCACGTTAGGAATTATTCAATAGGTGATGTGGTAGCAAGATACAAGAAAATGAATGGCTACAATGTTTTACACCCAATGGGTTGGGACTCTTTTGGTCTACCAGCAGAAAATGCGGCAATTAAGAATAACATACATCCACACGTATGGACTATGTCAAATATAGAGGAAATGAAGGAGCAGCTAAGCATGCTTGGTCTTAGCTATGACTGGGACAAGGAAGTAGCAACTTCAACTCCAGAATACTACAAGTGGACTCAGAAGATATTCTTAGAATTCTATAAGGCTGGTTTGGCCTACAAGAGGAAGTCATTTGTTAACTGGTGTCCATCATGTGAAACAGTTTTGGCCAATGAGCAGGTAGTTCAGGGTCAGTGTGAAAGATGTGATAGCCTAGTTGAAAAGAAGGAACTAGAGCAGTGGTACTTCAAGACTACAGAGTTTTCTGAGGAACTATTGGCAGACCTTGATAGTCTAGATGGATGGCCAGAGAAGGTTAAACTTATGCAGAAGAACTGGATAGGCAAGAGTTTTGGTGCTAATGTAAACTTCCAGCTAGAAGGAAGTGACCAGGAAATATCTGTATACACAACTAGACCAGACACAATATTTGGGTCTACATTTATGGTATTGGCTCCAGAATCTCAGTTGGCTAGAGAACTAGTAGCTGGTACGAAGTATGAGCCAGTCTTGAATGAATTCTTGGCTAAGATGCATACTATGACTCAGATAGAAAGAGAAGCAGCCGACCTAGAAAAGGAAGGTAAGTTCATAGGCAAGTATGTAATCAATCCACTAACAGGCAAGAAGATGCCTATATGGATTGCCAACTATGTTTTAGCAGACTATGGTACAGGTGCCGTAATGGGTGTTGCTGCCCATGATGATAGGGACAATGACTTTGCCAAGAAGTATGACCTAGAAATAATTCCTGTAATTGATGAAGATGACAAGATGATAAATTCAGGTCAGTTCGATGGTATGAACAAGGATGAGGCCTTTGACAAGATAATTGAAAAACTAGAGGAAATGGGCAAGGGTAACAAAAAGACTAATTTCAGGTTAAGAGACTGGCTGATTTCTAGACAGAGATACTGGGGCTGTCCTATACCTATGATCTACTGTGATGATTGTGGAATAGTACCAGTAGATGAAAAGGACCTACCAGTCCTACTTCCTACTGATGTAGAATTTACTGGTAAGGGTGAATCTCCTCTTGCAAGCTCAAAGACATTTACACAGTGCACTTGTCCTAAGTGTGGCAAGCCAGCTAGAAGAGAAGTAGATACTATGGATACATTTGTAGATTCATCATGGTACTATATGAGATATGCAGACAACAAGAATGAAGAAGCTCCATTTGATGCTGATGTAGTGAACAATTGGCTACCAGTTGACCAGTATATAGGTGGTGTAGAGCATGCTATCCTTCACCTATTATATGCTAGATGGTTCACTAAGGCCTTTAACAAGCTTGGTTGGACTAATCATGTTGAGCCATTTAAGAACCTTTTAACTCAGGGTATGGTACTGATGGATGGGTCTAAGATGTCAAAGTCAAAGGGTAACACAGTGTCACCAGTAGAATTAGTTGAAAACTATGGTGCAGATACTGCAAGGTTATTTATCTTATTTGCAGCGCCACCAGAAAGAGACCTTGAATGGTCTGAACAGGGAGTGGAAGGTTGCTTCAAGTTCCTTAACAGGGTATACAGATTGGTTGACGAGCTAGCCCCTGTAACAAAACTTGACCATGAATTTGGAAACCTAACTAAGGCTGACAAGGATATGAGGGCCAAGACTAACAATACCTTGAAGAAGGTTACAGAAGACCTTAACGATAGGTTTGGCTTCAACACTGCAATAGCAGCCCTAATGGAGTTGATTAATGACCTTTACAAGTACAAGGAGTTGGATGATAGAAATGACGCTGTTATCAAGGAAGCCATAGAGGCAGTAGTTGTAATACTTGCCCCATTTGCTCCACACCTTGGCGAAGAATTGTGGTTGATGATAGGCAAGGAGGCCAGTGTATTTGATATAGCATGGCCAGAATATGACAAGTCAGCCATCCAGCTAGATGAAGTTGAAATAATCGTCCAGGTTAATGGTAAGGTTAGAAACAAGATAAATGCCCCAGTCGGCATAGACCAGGAGGCTATGAAGGACCTAGCCCTAAATGACGAAAAGATAAAGGAATTCATAGAGGACAAGGATGTAGTCAAAGTGATAGCTATACCTTCAAAGCTAGTAAATATAGTAGTAAAGTAGAGGTGGACAATGAATGAAATAAAGAAGAAAGAAACAAGGGGAGCAGCCTTACTGACTCTTACATCTATCCTTTGGGGTGTGGCCTTTATATTTCAGAGGACAGGTATGGACCACATAGGTCCCTTTGCATTCAACTTTTTTAGATGTTTATTAAGTACATCATTTCTATTATTGGTCAGTGGATTTTTTAGATATAAAAATGCAGAACACTACAGGGCTGCCAATTTTAAACCAAAGCTAGTTACAAAGAACTTACTAGTAGGAGGTACCTTAGCAGGACTTGCCCTATTTATGGGGATGAGCTTACAGCAGATTGGTATGATGAGTACTACTGCCTCAAAGGCAGGCTTTATAACTACCATGTACATAGTGCTGGTACCCCTAATGGGAGTATTTTATGGTAAGAGACCAACGCCTAAAACAGGCTTGTGTGTCCTAATAGCTGCTATCGGCTTGTATTTAATTTCTATCAAGCAAGGCTTTGTTATAGAAAAGGGAGATTTCTTTGTATTCCTTTCTGCTATATCATTTTCCTTCCAGATAGTTGTAGTAGATATATTTGCGCCTAGAGTAGATGCAATCAAGTTGAATATGACCCAGTTTATAACTTGTGGCATCCTTTCACTAATTGTAGTTTTACTGAAGGAGACAGTCACTGTAGAGGCAGTAAGGTCAGCTGGGATTGCACTTCTATATACTGGTATTGCTTCTAGTGGTATAGGCTTTACCCTACAGGTTGTAGGTCAGAAGCACCTACCACCAACTATAGCATCACTAATAATGAGTACAGAGTCAATCTTCTCACTGATAGCAGGTATGCTAGTGTTAGGTGAGAGCATGATGGCAAGAGAGCTATTCGGCTGCCTAGTCATGGTAGTGGCCGTGGTTTTAGCCCAGGTAGACCTACCAAAGAGGAAAAAAGCGGATGTAGGTTAATCTGAATATTTCATTTTTAAATTATATTTTGTAAGAGGCTGTAGCTTGTATGGGGCCCAAAAGCTTAGACAAAAAATCTAACTTTTGGGGGCTCTATGTCAAATAACGTTGGTGATAATTCAAATCAATAAAATCTATTAAATTATGCGGCAGCATCCATAGCAAACTTATAGCTATGGATGTTGCCCTTTTGTATCTTATACCTTTCCATTAGCATTATCCTTGCCTTAAAATTCCTAAAACTCCTATATCCGTAGGATACTCTTTTAATTACCTTTATCTTATTGTTTTTGCCCTCTACAATTGCATTCGTATAGTCATATTTTAATGAGTTAACCACATACTTTCTAAGCTTTTTAAGGGTTTTTATACTCTTCCTAAAACACATCGGTATTTTATCAGTCCTAGTATTTAGAATATCTTCAAGCATAGCTACATCATTATTAGATATACTTAATAGGAAGTTTTGATAAAAAACATAGGCTTCTTTTAAGTTGGGAAATTTTCCTAACATGTAGTCTAATATGTCAACTGAACTAGTCATATTTTTAAAGTGTCTATTCTTGTAAAAATATATACTGTTTAACTCCCAGTTCTTTGTAAGTGGTATTTTCCAGTATCTCTTCAGTATTTTATACTCTTTAGACCTGGTATTAAGCTTCTTCATCTCGTTTATTCTTAGCTTGTTTAACTCTCTTGTCAAGAGCTGTACTATGTGGAATTTATCCACTACAATATTGGCATTTGGAAAGACCTTCTTGGCAAGATCAATATATGGCCTATACATTTCTGTAGTCACATATTTTACCCTTTTTCTCACCTTCAAGGGATATGAATTAAAATACTCAAAGAGGTATCTTTGTCCCCTATCTACCAGGATATCAAAAATATGACCGCCTTCTAAATCGGTTAAATTTACACTCATAGACGCTTAAACTGTATTTACTGACTTGAATTCAACTATTGATAGAATCCTAGGAAGATAATTTTTCTTCTCCTATCTTCAGTTAAACGGAGTATTCTGGCAACACTAGTAGGAGATACACAGTGTTCTTTTGCAATTAGGTCCATTGACTTAGTCTCACATAGGTTTAAAACTATAGACCTCTTAACATCATTCGATATGAAGCACCCCTTATCTACGATAGGTGTTTTAGCCATAAATGTTGAGGAAATAGCACAGGCATTTTATTTTGGGTTAAGGCAGCAAGCAACTTCATCAATTCCTCCTGTTTTCAAGAAATATTTTCCAAAGGACCTGCAAGGTTATCCATACAATCCTGAAAAAGCAAAGCAATTACTGGATGAAGCAGGATACAAGGATGTAAATGGCGATGGAATCCGTGAAGATAAAAATGGAAAGCCTTTTGAAATAAAGATGGCATTTATGGCAGGAGGTGATGTAGCAGAACCGCTTGCTCAAAACTATATTCAAAGCTGGAAAAAAATAGGGATAAAAGCAGTTCTTACATCAGGAAGATTGCTGGCTTTCCAGAATTTTTACGAAAAAGTGCAGGGAGATTCTAAAGACATAGATGTATTCTTTGGAGCTTGGGGAGTTGGAACAAGTCTAGATCCAACTGGTCAGCAGGAAGAAAATCCCAGCTTAACTTTTCTCGTTTTGCATCAGAAGAAAATGACAGGCTAATAGGTGAAATATTAGGAGAAAAATCATTAACAGTTCCAAATTATAAAGTGGAAGCCTACAAGAACTGGCAAAAATACTATATTGGACAAGCGGCGGAAGTTCCGTTAATGTACAGATATAAACTTTATCCAGTAAATAAAAGGCTAAAAAATGTTTACATTGGATATGATTCATCCAAAAGAGATGAGGGTATTCATAAGTGGGAATTGACAGCAGTTGCTCCAATGAGATAGATTTTTGGATTTTATAATAAAATTAACCTCATAATTATAGTTTTATTTCTTGACTTATATAATAATTAAGATTAAACTTAAAGCAACAAACAATAAAATTGTTTAAAATTTATAAGAAAGTGTGGTGATAATTTATGAGTAGAGATTTTAACAGTATGGATGATCTTTTTAATCAGTTAATGGGAGGAATGAGAGGTTTTAATTCTGAAAATCGCCGTTATCTGATAAACGGAAGAGAAGTTACACCTGAAGAATTTGCACAATATCCTGCAACGGGACAATTGCCAATAAATAATGAAATGCAGACTCAAGCATCTCAAGGGCAAAATGTTAAACAAGATGGAATTCTTGCAAAACTTGGACGTAATCTTACACAGGAAGCTCGTGATGGAAAACTAGACCCAGTTATAGGACGTAACAAGGAAATTCAGGGAACCTCAGAAATTTTTTTACGTCGTACAAAAAATAATCCAGTTCTTGTAGGTGATGCAGGTGTTGGGAAAACAGCTGTTGTAGAAGGACTAGCTCAAGCCATTGTAAATGGGGATGTTCCTGCCGCTATTAAAAATAAGGAAATTATTTCAATTGATATTTCGGGACTTGAAGCAGGTACACAGTATCGTGGAAGTTTTGAGGAAAATATTCAGAATCTTTTGAAGGAAGTAAAGGAACTTGGAAATGTTATACTCTTCTTTGATGAAATTCATCAGATTTTAGGCGCAGGAAATACTGGAGATGGTGGTTCTAAAGGGCTTGCCGACATTTTAAAACCTGCTCTTTCACGTGGGGAACTGACAGTTATTGGAGCAACTACTCAAGATGAATACCGTAATACAATATTAAAAAATGCCGCACTTGCACGTCGTTTCAATGAAGTGAAAGTAAATGCTCCATCAGCGGAAGATACTTATAAAATACTTCAAGGAATTCGTAATTTATATGAAAAACATCACAATGTAATTTTGCCTGATAATGTTTTAAAAGCAGCAGTTGATTTCTCAATACAATATATTCCACAACGTAGCTTGCCAGATAAAGCAATTGATTTAATTGATGTGACGGCAGCACATTTGGCCGCTCAACATCCTGTAACTGATGTTCATGCAGTAGAACATCAAATTGAAGAACAGAAAGCAAAACAAGCTGAGGTAGCAAAATCTGAAGATTATGAAGTTGCACTTAATGCAAAAAATCGTATTGAGGAATTAGAAAATAAAATAAAAAATCATACTGAAGATATGAAAGTTACAGCAACAATAAATGATGTGGCTGAATCTGTAGAAAGAATGACAGGAATTCCCGTTTCTCAAATGGGAGCAAGTGATATTGAACGTCTAAAAGGAATGAACGAACGTCTAAAAGCAAAAGTTATCGGTCAGGATAAAGCAGTTGAAGTAGTTGTGCGTGCAATTCGTCGTAACCGTGCAGGATTTGACGAAGGTAACCGTCCAATTGGAAGTTTTCTTTTTGTAGGTCCTACAGGTGTCGGGAAAACCGAACTTGCAAAACAACTAGCACTTGATATGTTTGGAACTAAGGATGCTATTATTAGATTAGATATGTCAGAATATTCTGACAGAACTGCAGTTTCAAAAATTATTGGAACAACGGCTGGATATGTTGGATATGATGACAATAATAATACTTTGACTGAAAGAGTACGTCGTAATCCTTATTCAATTATTCTTTTCGATGAAATTGAAAAAGCTGATCCGCAAGTTATAACGCTTCTTTTACAAGTATTAGATGATGGACGTTTAACTGATGGACAGGGAAATACTATAAATTTTAAAAATACTGTAATTATAGCTACTTCAAATGCTGGATTTGGATATGAAAAAGGACTTGTTGAGAATGTAGACAAACAGGAAATTATAGAAAGATTGAAACCATACTTCCGTCCAGAATTTTTAAATCGGTTCAATGCTGTGATTGAATTTTCGCATCTTAATAAAAAAGACTTATCACAAATTGTTGATTTAATGCTTATTGAAGTAAATAAAACTCTTTCTAAAAAAGAAATTGACTTAGCTGTATCTGATGCAGCAAAAGAATTTTTGACAGAAGAAGGATATGATGAAGTTATGGGAGTACGTCCGCTACGTTATGTAATTGAACAGCAAATACGTGATAATGTGACTGATTTCCATCTTGAAAACCTTGATGCAAAACATCTTGTTGCTGATTTGGAAGATGGTATTTTGGTTATTAAGGAAAAATCAGAAACAGATAAGAAAACTGAAGAAAAAAAAGTGTCTAAGAATAAAAAATCTTTAAAAAAAGATACTGAATAGTTGATAATTTAAAGTTTAATACGTAAGAAATAAAGACTCTAACTAAAATTACTTGGTTAGAGTTTTTTTGCAAGGAAAGCAAATTTATCTTTTTTTACTTAACGTATTGTTTATATAAGAAAGTTTTATTTTATAAGAGTAAGTCAAAAAAGGCGATTTAACTGAATAATATTAAGAATAAAGTTTAGAATATTTCATTATACAAAATTAAGATAATAAACCTGTTCGATAACCTATAGTTCAAAATTATAAATTGCACAAATTAACGAAAATCTCAGGGCAAATTTTCTTTTCTTGTTTCTATAACGTGTAGACACTATCCTAAATCTCTTGATATGCCTGTTCACATGCTCTATGTAAATTCTACGCCTTGAAATAATTGAATTGTATCTCTTGTCCTCTTTAGTTAATTTATGCTTTTTTGTCGATTTTTTAGGTACCAAGATGTTGCTGTGTATCTTATCTATGCCTATGTATCCCTTGTCGGCAATTAAAAGGACATCTTTATGCTATAGTTAAATGGTTTAGTGGTTATATTCCCAGATAAAGACAGGTTCACTTGATATACTTAGTGTTCACTCGTTTCGTGTAGAGGCGGTAACACTTCTTGAAAGAACTAATTAGAGAAGTAGAAGAATGATTTATACTCTGGATAGAACTCGTAGATAGAGGAGAGAAACCTTAGCCACTGTTCGGGTCCATAAACTTGTCACATAGTTTTCTAAAGAGTTTATGGAATTGTATAATGGGATTTATTTTTAAATGAAGACAAATTGGAATTTTTGGAGGTGAAGGGTATGGCTTCAAGGAAAGAATATTTAGATTTTATTTTAGAACAACTATCCAATTTGGAAGAAATATCATATAAGTCAATGATGGGTGAATATATAATTTATTATCGAGGGAAAATCATAGGTGGAATTTATGATGATAGATTTCTAGTGAAGCCTATCAAATCTGCAATAGCGTATATGCCGAATGTAGAATACGAATTGCCGTATGAAGGTGCAAAGGAAATGCTATTGGTAGATGATGTTGACAACAAAGAATATTTAACCGGTTTATTTAATTCAATGTATGATGAGTTACCTGCACCAAAACCAAAGAAAAAGAAATATTCAAATTAGAAGTTGTAGGAGGAATAATGAGAATCGGAGTTATTCAAGCAACTTCACAAGCGACTAAAAATCAAACTTATATTATTCACGGCAAAGCCGTGAAAGTGGTTGAAAGCCACATAGTTACTGTGATTTAACTGAATATTGCTTTTCACCTATCAAGTGAATGAAAAAAGAGTATCCATTAGTGGTAAAATTAAGGTGTTCAAAGTCCTAACAATCCCAAACAAAGGGGCCCTTTATGAGTATTGTAAACACCTTTGGGAAATTTTTATTAATAAGTGGCGATATTGAAGAAATTGAATAGGATTTTCTGCAGGAGCCCTATTATTAGGAGAAAAAGTTTATGTCTCGCCTAATGATAATTCAGATCATCAGATAAAGATAAAAAATGGATTAGGACTCTTTAGTCAGTTTTTAATTAGTGTCCATTATGATTCATGGAATGATAAATCTAATAAGGATAGAGCTGAAGAACTCGTTAATGTTCCCATAATTCCACTAAATGATCATTCCTGTTTTGTATTAGATAAACTTGGAAGCATTATAGAGAAAATTGACTAGTTTTCATTATCTAAATCTTGATCTAGGTAACTAAAGTGTAGACGAACTGGATATGCTACTAGTGAAAACTGCAAAAAGTGTTATGAAATGAATCGGAGGGGGCTTAATGGAGATTATTAGTAAAGTAGCCATAAATAAAGGTTGGTCAGATGATAAAAAATATTGTGTTATTGACAAGAATCAACAAAAATTTTTCCTGCGTGTTTCTGAAAAGGAAAAGTTGGATTCTAAGAAATTTGAATTTGATATGATGGAGAAAGTAGCTTCTCTTGGAGTTCCGATGTGTAAACCAATAAGCATTGAACTCTGCGGTGATGAGGTGCATTCTATACATGAATGGATAGACGGGAAAGATGCAAGAGAAACCATTTTAACTTATTCGAAAGAACAACAATACACTTACGGAGTAGAAGCAGGAAGTATACTTCGAAAAATTCATTCACTCCCTGTAACAGAAGTTCGTGAAGATTGGGAAAGTTCTTTTAATCGAAAAATTGACGACAAAATCGCAAAATACAAAGAATGTCCCTTCCAATATGAAAATGGTCAGATTTTTCTTGATTTTTTAAATACAAATCGAGAATGGTTAAAAGATAGACCTCAGGTTTTCCAACATGGAGATTATCATATCAGGAATTTCATGATTGGTGAAGATCGTAAAATTTATGTCATTGACTTTGATCGATTTGATCTTGGAGATCCTTGGGAGGAGTTCAATCGTATTGTGTGGTCCGCTCAAGTCTCTCCCTTTTTTGCATCTGGTATGATAGATGGATATTTTGATGACAAGGTTCCAGATTTATTTTGGAAACTTCTTGCCATTTACATTCTAAGTAACATAGTTGGAGCTCTACCCTGGGCTCTACCTTATGGAACTGAAGAAATAGCAGTAATGAACAATCAAGCAAAGGAAATTTTAGAATGGTATGATGATATGAAGCAAATCATTCCTAGTTGGTACTTGAACAAAGAGAAGATTTAATAATAAAAATGTTGGAACATTAATTTTAGAAAAATGTAAAGATTATTTGCTTAGATTATAACGAATTCAATTCTTTATTAATACCTATCGAGAATTATCTTGAAACTTGGAATGTTGTTTCGGGGTCAAAGTTACATGAAAGAATATATTTTAAATTTAGAAAAAAAATTCTCTTTAATAAATTAAAAAAATTTTTAAAAAATAAGGAAAATATTGAGGTTGAAGAAAATCCAAATTTGTTGCAGAAAAATGGGCATACAATTTATAAGCTTGCTTGTAAGTATAAAGAAATTAGTAACATATTTTCCTTTGAAGTTCAAGTTAAGTCCTTAATTCATGATACTTTGGGAGAAGTAGAGCATAGTATAGTATACAAATGTAAAAAATTTGATTCTCGATTAGAATTAAAAGAGGATATAATAGAGGGGTTGTATTCTATTTTAGGAGGTGCTAAGAAGCAGCTAGAAAAATTGTATATTTCAAAGTTTTTCTAAAGAGAAACTTGAGAAAGAGTTGTTTTATATATTTATCTCAACTAACGAAAAAGAAAAAATTGATAGTATTCACTATAGAAATTTCTTTTCTT
>NZ_CDRRTB010000002.1:0-53024 GCF_977045075.1 Peptostreptococcus sp.
ATAAGTAATAATTGTAAATTTACTATAAGGGGGCAGGTCTATTGAAGGTGATAAGGGATTCAAAAGTTAGAATTAAAAGTAAAAATAATAAGAGGGAGACTGATACTCTTGGTATCACAATGGAGCTTGAAAAGTCTTTATCAATTGGTGACCAGTTGGAAAAGGAGAGAAAAAATCTAAAGTCTAAGAAGAGAAGACAAGTTAGAGACCTGATTATTAGGCTAACCTTCATTGTGCTTATCCTAGTTTTGGCCATGTTTTTTCTCCATATAAATAAGACCTACGAGCCTAAGGCCTACACACAGCATCTTATAAAATCAGATTCAGAAATCAATATAATATATGATAAGGATGATAACCTAGTATTAAGTCCCTATAATAGGACTAATAAAGAAGCGATTATTATCTATCCTAGTAGTGGCATAGAACCTAAGGGTTATATTGGTATGGGAAGAAAATTAGCAAGTATGGGATATAAGGTTGTAATAGCTAAGATACCTATGAACTATCCTTTCTTTTCTTTCAATAAGGCTGATAAGATAATCAGTGCAAACCCCAAAGAGCTAAGTTGGTATCTAGTGGCTCACAACACAAGTGGTGAGGTTGCTGCCAAGGCCGCTACAGGAAATAAGAAGATAATGGGTGTTGTATTTATGGGAACCTATCCAATTAGTGAGGATCTAAGGGTGATAAATGAACCGGTCTTGACAATTTGGGGTACCAATGATGGAGTCTTGGACTTTTCAAAATTTAATACCTACAAGGCAAATCTGCCTACAGGTGCTAAATATCAGGAAATTGTAGGCGGTAATAATACTAATTTTGCTGATGTAGAAATAATTAGTAAGGATCATAAGGCTAGAATAAGTGTTGCCAGCCAACAGGACAAGGCTGTAAAAGCTATTGACAGATTTATACTTGGTATAAGTCGTTAGATATTTAATAATAGTAGATAATGTGGTCTATGCAAATAATTATTTAAATATAATTTTAAGTGAGGAGCTTATATAGTATAAGATTATCAAAGATTGATAGGATTAATAGAGGTACGTTTAATATAGAAAAATCAGATTGGTATAAATTTGGACTATAAAACTACAAAGGAGGTGTTTACATGGGGGATATGAAGCATTATAAAAGGGCTGAAGAATATTGGGACAAGCTGCTGGGAGACTATATAACTCTGGCTAGGTTCCCAAATGATTTTTTTAATGAAGATACAGGCAAGTTTAGCTTAATACAAAAGACCATTAAGAGAACTCCCTATGAAAACCTATTGAGGTACTGTGATGAAAACAGCCTATCGTTTGAAGCTGTTTTGGATACTGTCTTTGGTATAGTACTACAGAGATTTACCCATGAAGATGATGTTGTGTTCGGTAAAACAGACAAGTGGTTACCAATGCGTCTGAAAATAGATAATACAAATGTAAGGTTTATTGATGTATGCAGGCAGGTTATGGACCAGTCAACTGAGTCTAAGGAATTTGACTACTTTATGATGGCTCCTAGTGGCTTTAAAACAGGATTAAATGAAAAGTTAATAAACACCTTATTCATATATGAGGTAAAAAACGATAAGAATGTTTCGCAGGAAAATATGCAAAAAATAGATATCTATATGAAGGTTAGTATATCAAATGAAATGAGAATAAAGCTAGCTTATAAGCCATCTTTTTATGATAAGTCTACTGCTAGGAGCATCATTTACCTATTTAAGTATATCTTGACTCAGATTGTAAATAATAAAGATATAAAGATAAAAGATATACAGAGCATGAAGGAAGAGCATAAGCAGATATTTATAAGGAGTTTTAATGAAAATTTATTCGATTTTGATCCAAATATAGGCTATGTAGAGCTTCTTAAAAAACAAGTAGAAAAAACACCAGATAATATTGCTATATGTGACTATAAGGAAGAAATTACCTATAGGGAGATGGATAGGATTACCGACAAGATAGCAGGCTACCTAAACCATCTTGGTATAAGAAAGGGTGACACAGTAGCTGTCCTTCAGGAAAGGGACAAGAACGTCGTTATATCAGCCATATCCATATTAAAGGCGGGGGCAATATTTTTCCCAATAGACAAGACTAATCCAGATGAAAGGCTGGGATATCTACTTGAAGATGGTCAAACAAAACTAATACTAACCTGTGATAGTCAAATGCTTAGGATCGGAGAGAGACACTCAGGATATTCTGTTTTAGATATCAACAATCCGGACCTACTAGACCATGAATATCCTATGACACAAAGTAATGAACCTACTGATGAGGCCTATAGGATTTCTACATCAGGTACTACAGGAAGGCCTAAATGTATTAGTGTAAGGCACGAGAGTCTCTTGAATATGTGCTACTATTCAAATAACTATATAAGTGCTGATGAAAATGATAGGTGTGGTATATATTTGAGTTTTAGTTTTGATGCCATAATGAAGCAGATATTCCCATATTTATTAGTTGGGGCAAGTGTTGATATAATACCTGAAGTAAATAGGAAAAACGAGAGAACGGTAGAAGTATATTGTCAGAGGAAGGGGATAACTATTTTAGCCCTACCTGCAATCTTGGGCAAGCTATTTATGACAAATTGTCCATGTCCAGGTCTAAGAGTCCTACAGGTTGGGGGAGATAAGTTTAAAGGATATGTTGAAAGGACATACAAGATAATAAATGAATATGGTCCTGCTGAGTTTACAGTACTTTGTTCATCGTTTGAGGTAGATAAGTTCTATGAAAATGTACCAGTAGGCAAGCCTATATATAATACAGAGGCCTATATACTAGATAACAACAATAACGTCTGCGCTATTGGTGTACCAGGGGAGCTGTGTCTATCAGGCATACAGATAGCCAATGGATACCTTAACAAGGAAGAACAAAACAAGAGGTCTTTTGTAGATAACCCATTTAAGCATAACCAGTATACAGAGAAAATGTATAGGACTGGTGACTTGGCCAAGTGGATTGATGATGAAGGTACTATTTCCATATTGGGTAGGATGGACTCTCAGGTACAGATTAAGGGTATAAGAATAGAACTTTTTGAAATTGAAAATATGATAAATATGATATCAGAAATTAAAAATTCAGTTGTCATTAATAAGGAAGACAGGGATGGGGACACCTACCTAGATGCTTATTATGAGCCATTTGATGGATATTACCCACCTGAGAAGGTAAAAGAGTTTTTAGAGGAAAATCTGCCACCACATATGCTACCTAGGCATATAATGTGTTTAGACCATCTGCCAGTTACTCCAATTGGTAAGGTTGATAAAAAGTCTTTACCTATTATAGAAAATAAAGAATAATGATAAAAAAGGGGCCATTTAAGATTGACCCCTTTTAATATTTTATAATTAAATTTACACCAAACTGTTAAAGGCTACTTTCAATAAGCTTATCTAAAAGCTCCTGGTAGCTAATACCCATTGCCTTGGCACTCTTAGGAATAAGGCTTGTCTCCGTCATACCTGGTAGGGTATTTAACTCAAGAAGGTAAACGTCCTGGTCTTCAGTGATAATATAGTCAACCCTTACATATCCCATGCAGTTAAAAATTTTCCAACAAGTATTTGATGCTGCCCTTAACTTTTTATCTAGGTCAGGACTCAATTCAACGACCTCTTCTCTGGCACCGTTTGTAGTGGAGTACTTAGCTTCAAAGTCAAAAAACTCATTGTCAGAAGTTATCCTTATTGTAGGAAATACTTGTCCATTTAATATAAATGACGTATATTCTACACCTTTGACATATTTCTCTATTAGGACGATTTCGTCGTACTTAAGACCTTCTCTCACAGCATTTTCTACGTCTTTTCTCTCCTTGATGAAGAAGGTTGCCACACTAGAACCACCTGAGTTAGGTTTTATAAATACAGGATAGCCCATCTGGTCAATTAGGTCATAGTCAATTTCTTCTACACTCTTAACGCTAGTCCAATCAGCTGTCAAGAGCTTATTTTGTCTGGCTATAGTCTTAGTATAGTTTTTGTCCATTAGGATACCGCTAGTAAGTGGATTGCACCCGCAGTATTTGACACCCTTGGCTTCTAGGATAGACTGAATAGATCCGTCTTCACCAAACTTACCATGTAGGCCTATTAGGGCAATATCAATATCATTGTCAATTTTAAATACGTCTGTCATTTCATCTATCTGACAGTCTATAACTTCATACTTATTTCTATCTAAGTTATTTACCATAGCCTTACCTGATCTTAAGGATATTTCTCTTTCTGATGAAATACCTCCATATATTACTGCTACTTTCATATATTTCCTCCATAATTTTTCTAAAGTCTCCTATGGTCTATTATATATCTATGTCAGATACCATGCAAGGAAAAGAGCATAAAACTTGTCTATTTTTAGGTTTTTTGATATTATTAACTTATATAGGATTATTATAAACAGGACATGTGGCAATTGCCAGGAGGAAATATAATGAATGTAGAGATAATTTCAGTCGGAACAGAGTTACTTTTGGGCGATATAGTAAATACAAATGCCCAATACATATCTAGAGAGCTTGCTGCCATAGGTATAAATGTATATAGACAAATGACTCTGGGAGATAATATAGATAGACTAGTGAGGTCCTTTGGGATTGCCTTTGAGAGGGCAGATACTGTAATTACAACAGGAGGCCTAGGTCCAACTGGTGATGATATCACAAAGGAGGCCGCTGCCAAGTTCTTTGGTCAGGAAATGGTGCTTGACCAGGAGTCTTGGAAAATTATAGAAGATATGTGTTTAAGATATAACGTAAGCAAGGATAGGATACCAAAAAATAATATCAAGCAGGCAATGTTTCCAAGAGAGGCAGATATTATACCAAATAAAAATGGGACAGCCCCCGGAGCCATCTTTAAGAAGGATGGAAAGAGGATAATAGTAATGCCTGGACCACCGAGGGAGATGAAGGCCATGTTTAAAGATGCGGTATTGCCAATCTTGATAGATGAGAATCCAGATATATTCTTATCTAGGTATGTTAGGTTTTTTGGAATAGGAGAGTCTGGTCTAGAGATGGAGCTAATGGATATATTGAATTCCCAGACAAACCCAACAGTAGCCCTGTATGCCAAGGAGGGTGAAGTTCTTGTAAGAGTTACTGCAAGGGCAAAGAATGAAAAAGACTGCCTTAGCCTAATAGATAAAAAAATAGAGGAAATTAAGGCTATATCAGGTAAGTATATCTACATGATTGGTGATGATTCCATATCAGAAAGCCAGTCAGAAATGGAAAGGCTAGTTGGAGACCTACTACTAGAAAAGAAAAAAACAATAGCTGTAGCTGAGTCATGTACAGGAGGCCTGATAGCATCTTACTTAGTAGCAAATTCAGGTATATCTGACTCATTTATGGAGGCTTGTGTAACATATACTAATGATGCAAAGGTCAGGAGGTTGGGAGTAAGTCCTCAAACTCTTGATGAATTTGGGGCTGTTTCTAGCCAAACAGCAGAGGAAATGGCAATGGGTATAGCTAAAACTGCTGGTGCAGATATAGGACTTTCAACAACTGGCATAGCAGGTCCAGGTGGAGGAAGTGACAAAAAGCCAGTAGGACTAGTCTACATAGGCCTATACTACAAGGGGAAGGTTACCTCAATAAAAAGAGTATTCCCTGGAGATAGAAGAAAAATAAGGGAAAGAGCTGCAAGGACTGCCTTAAATGAAGTAAGGCAACTACTAGAAGGTGAATAGGAGGCATTTATGATAAAAGACATTTTTTGTGACCTAGATGGGACCCTATACAGAGACGGTATTAGCCCGAAAGATATAGAAGCAATAAATGAAGCCAGACTAAATGGCATTAATTTTAATATAGCGACAGGAAGAGTATACAAGCACAGTGTTAATATATTAAAAGAAGTAGCTAGTGGTGGATACTTGATATGCGAAAATGGATCGTATATATATGATCCAGATGGAAATTGTATACATAAAACTAGTCTTACAGATGAACAAATTAAAAAGATAATTGAAATATATAGGTCTCTGGATTATATTGATCCGTCTGATGATGTAATATACTTCAAGTATGAGGGTCAAATTATAATGACTAGAGATGGGTCATCTGCTGACTACTTTACAAAGGGCTATGAGGTTGATGAGTCCTTTATGGATAGGGACAGCTATGATAATAGGGTAGGAAATATAGGGATATTGAGTCCTGACAAGAATAAGTTAAATAGGTTGGTTGAAAGATATAGAGAAGAGCTAAATATGGATTTGGAGGTCTACTTATCAAGTGAAACTACAATCAATATAGTTCCAGCCCATGTTTCAAAATTTGAGGCTATCAAATATATTTGTAAAAAAGAAAATACTGCCTTAAATGAAGTTGTAACTATTGGCGATTCACCGAATGATATAAGTATGTTGAAAAATATTAAGATGAGCTTTGCCATGGACGATGCCATGGACATAGTTAAGGAAGAAGCGACATTTTCTGCTCCAAGTGTAGCAGATGCAATAAAGATGGTAATAGATTATAATGAGGAAATAGGAGGATAGGCTTATGGGCTTTAAGATTAATATGGACAATATGGACTTGATTTACTTCGTTAACTTCTATGACAAGAAGAACTATAAGAAGCTGATTATTTTAGGTGTAATCCTACTTTCTATTGGATTTTACTGTATTTCTAGAAAATCTGTTGGTATCAATATTTTTTCTTGGGGTATTGCCCTTTGCTTCTTATATGCTGCTTGGTTGGCATTTAAAGAAGTGAATGACTTGAATAAGTATGCACCAAAGAATCAGGTTAATTTAATGAGACTTAGGTCCCTAGCTTTTTTAGTACTTGCAGTACTTTTATTTATATTTCCTAGACAAGTGAATATGATCCTATCAATCTTGTTGGGAATATATTTATTGTATAAGGAAGTAAGATACTTCATGAAATGTAGGAAGTATGCAGGTTATACCTTTGGTACATGGGATATTATAAAGCTTATATTAGGCCTTATGTTGATAATATCTCCCCTATTTTTCACTAAATTTTTAGTCAGTGTACTATCATTTATTGCTATAGTTTTTGGCATTAGCTTTATAGTTGCTGGCGTAAGGTTGGTTAATAGTTAATGATGGAAAATAATGAGTTTAAGTATAAAATAGAAAATAAGCGCTACCATACATGGAACTATTATTTGAGACAAAAATTTGGGACAAAGGTATTTAAGGTCTCAATAAATGCGGGTTTTACCTGTCCGAATATAGATGGTAGTATCAGCTATGGTGGCTGTGCCTATTGTAGTAAGGATGGGTCTGGTGATTTTGCAGGCAACCCGCGAGACAATCTGGTAAAACAGTTCAAAGAAATAAAGGAAATGATGGAAAAGAAGTGGCCACAGGCAAAATATATAGGTTACTTCCAAGCCTTTACAAATACATATGCACCACTTGAGGTTCTTAAAGAAAAGTATGAAACCATACTAGACCAGGAAGGAGTCATTGGACTTTCTATATCAACTCGGCCAGACTGTATAGATGACCACATATTGGACTACCTAGATGATCTTAATAAGAGAACCAACTTATGGGTAGAGTTGGGCCTACAGACAGTTCATGATAAGACCTCTAATATAATCAATAGGGGGCATGGCTTAGATATATTTATTGACTGTGTCAGTAGGTTGAGGTCAAGAGGCATTGAAGTTGTAGCACATGTTATAAATGGCCTGCCCGGTGAAAATCATGATATGATGATGGAAACTATATCAAGGGTGGCCCAGATGGACGTACAGGGGGTAAAAATACACTTACTCCATGTAATAAAGGGGACTCCTATGGCCAATATGCTAAATAGGGGAGACCTAAAACTCCTGACTAAGGAGGAATATGTTAATCTTGTATGTGACCAGTTGGAAATTCTACCTCAAGAGATGATAATACATAGGTTGACTGGAGATGGCAAGAAGGAGGACCTAGTTGGACCAATGTGGAGTCTTAAAAAGTGGGAAGTCTTAAATGCTATAGATGATGAATTGAAAAGAAGAGATAGCTGGCAAGGAAAATTTTATACAAAAAATGTATAAAAATAATGAAAATAATTCAATTTTTTTAATAATTTATTAAGAAAAAAGGTATATAATATACTAAGAGAATGAGGGTGATTGATATGATGATGAAGTCTCATATAATTATATCGAAATCCTTGCTAGAAAATACTGACTCAAATAAACAGTTTTTCCTAGATAGCAAGAATTTTATATATGGGAATATAAAACCAGATATCGTATCTAAGTATAAATTGAAAAAACACTATTTAGACGAGTCCTATGATATGGTGAGACGAAAGATAGGCTTTTTATCTAGTTTAGATTTAGATAATATAGACCACTATTACACTAAGGCAAGTCTGTCACAGGAAATAGGGGTGGTGTGCCACTTTTTGACAGATTTTTTCTGCCTAGCACATAGTGAGAGGTGGGAATTCAAGCACAGTATGAAGATCCATATCCAGTACGAGAGAAACCTAACTAAGGTTGCAAAGGACTATAAGATAGTTAATGACAGACAACAATACTTAGATGGATTTGATGAGTTTTTTGATAAAATGTACTCAGAATACAAATCTAATGGTAAGTTTGAAGAAAATGACCTAAAGTATTCTACTTATGTTTGTAACACGGTTACAAACTATATTCTAGAGTCTATTTTAGAAAATACGGTCAGGTCGCATACAGTATGCTAATAGAGTTCGTATAAGCCTTATACGAACTTTTTTTATACATTGCTATTCTGGAGTATTGATTCATATTTATAATTAATCTAAAACTGAAACATAGAAGGTGATATAATGCAATATATTGAACATATCCTTTATTGGGCAGGAGATAATATAGTTTTATCCCTTGTCCTTGGATACTTGGCTGCCTGTATAGAAAGCTTTATACCAGCCCTACCAATTATGGCTATAGCGGCTATTAACGCAGCTATTAATGGACTTGTAGGAGGCTTTTTGGTATCATGGCTAGGCTCATGTACAGGCACAATAATAGTTTTTTTATTGGTAAAAAAGCTTGCCCATAAAGAGTTTTTCTTAAAGAGAAGGACTCAAAAGGTAGAAAATATAATAAATAAGATAGAAAGATCACAGTTTATGGTCATATTTCTTTTCTATACTATACCGGTTTTGCCTAGCTCTTTAATGACTATAGCAGCAGGATTTTGTAATATTAAATTGAAGGACTTTGTAGTGCCATTGATGTTTGGTAAGTTTTTAATGATGTTTTTGGCAAGCTATATTGGTAGCGACCTTGTCGGTTTTATACAAAGTCCACTAAAAATCCTTGTGGTAACGATAATAGTAGTTGGGTCCTACCTACTAGCTAATAAGATGAAAAGGGATATGGATAAAATTTACGAAAAGAGATATAAAGAAAAGAAATAATGAAAGTTTTAACTAGGAGGAGTCAAATGAAGAAACAAAAATATTATGTTGTTGTAAGGGGAAGGGTAAGAGGTATCTTTTTAAGCTGGGATGACTGTAAGGCGTCTGTTACTGCCTATCCTAAAGCCAGCTATAAGTCTTTTGAAGGAGCTCAAGAAGCCCTAGACTACCTCTTAGATGCTTTAGATAAAGAAGATAGTCAGTATTGTAAAGGGGAAAATCAGGAAGGTAGTGACACTATAATAAGAAGTAAAATTAGTGATTTTGAACTAAAAAATACAGAGGATAAACGAGTTAAGGATTATGAAATAGAAGAAAAAAAACATTTAAATATGGATAAAAATCAATATATAGAAAAAAATGATGAAAAAGACCCTATTTTTGGCACTATTGAAGCATATATAGATGGAAGTTATGAACATGCAAGTAAAACTTATGGTTCAGGTCTTGTCGTTTTAAAAGATGGAGAAGTAATCGACATGATATCAAACACAGGCCAGAACCCAAATTTTGTTTCAATGAGAAATGTTGCGGGAGAGATAGAAGCATCCATGTTAGCCATGAAGTACTGTATTGACAAAGGATACAAGGATTTATTGATATACTATGACTATGAAGGTATAGAAAAATGGTGTAGTGGCGAGTGGAAGGCCAACAAGGAAGGTACTATTTATTATAGGCAATTTTGTATTGAAGCTATGAAAAAAATCAATATAAGCTTTAAAAAGGTAAAGGCTCATAGTGGCAATAAGTACAATGACATGGCAGATAAATTAGCTAAACAAGCCGTTTTTATATAAGCTCAAACATTTTTTTAAAATCAAAAAAAACATTCCCAAAATTTATTTGAAAAAATTTCTAAAATTTAATTGCTAAAAGTGTCATAATTTGTTATTATATTAGTAGGATGAACATAATTTATGGAAATTATGATACAAATTATGAGTTTTTTGGGAAGGGATGGTGAAAATATTGAGAGACTTGTTAATTAAATTAAGTAGTTTTTGGAGTAGAATAATAAGACTTTTTGTATTTTCAGTTATTGTATCCCTTACTTTAAGTGCAACTATTTTGATTATGAACCTATTTTTAGGTGTACAGGCATCTGTAGTATTCTACAGGTATATTTTATTTGGTTCTACTATTTTTTTAACTCTTTCGCTTACCCTATATAAGGGTCGCAAGATGTTTGCACCAGTCAATAAGCCATTGATCAAGAGACTTGAACGTGAAAGGCTTGAAAGGGCAAGACAGAACAATAGAGAAAGAGACAGAAAGAACAATAGAGCTGCTTCTTAATTTTGACTTTAAAACACAACAGAGATGTTGTGTTTTTTTGTTTCTACAAAAGAGAGTTATACATTATTACTTTTCCTATAATATTTAAACCATCACAATTATCAAAAGGAATAACTATATCATCAAAACAAGTTTCATAAGTATCAGGACTAAATACATAGCATCTATTAACCTTATCCTTAAAGAATCTTTTGACACTGTATTCATAATTATAGGAGAAGACTACGATATCTCCACTTGCTAGAGAAGATGTTGAAACATTTGTTATAAGTCCTATCAAAGAACCATTTGGTATAACTTTGTTCATACTTTCTCCGTTAACCCTCATTAGAAGGAGATCTTTTCTACCTGCATATCTCCCAAGTAGTAGGTCAGGTATATTTACGAGGTCAAGGTCATGCTGGGCTTCAATTTCATTTGCTAGACCAGCAGATACACCTGCATCAACATAAGGGTAAGAGTTGATATAAAGGCTATCCTCTAAGTAGTCATTTAGTTTAGAACTAATTCTTTCCATACTGTCTGAATTGCAGGCCAACCATTCAGGGTTTACCTCTAATATGTCTGCTAGGATGAATATTTTATCTTGTTTGGGAAGATACTTTCCAGACATATACGAGCTAATTGTTCCCCTATTTATACCACTAAGCTTGGAGAGAGTGTATTGACTTATTGATTTATTTTTCATAGCGACTCTTAGCCTATCTATAAATAACTCCTTATCCATACCTATACCTCCTTGCACTTGGTGATTAATCAATCTGTAATAATATTATATCATATAGTTATGAAAACGCAACTACTTTTTTTAAAAAAATTTTTCTTTTTTTTTAAAAATAATCTATTATTTTAGTCAACTTCTATGTTATAATACTAAAATGATACTTTAAAAGTTACAGTTTGTTTATTAGGGTTTTATTTATAATCAGTAAATTTTCTGATTAATCAAAAATTTACTGCATAAATCACAATGTCTGCTTGAATATTTTTATTTATGTAGTATAATGAAAAAGGAGTAATATAATTGTTAGTGAGGTGGATATATGAATATATTTAAAGATCATAAAAAAGCAGTAATAATATCTGCAGGTGTTCTTATTGGTGTCTTGGTGCTGGGAACAGGTGCCTTATCTATGCAGGTAGCATCAGATAAGATACTAAAAGGTGTTAAAGTTGCTAACGTAGATCTAGGAGGCATGACAAAGGATCAGGCCTTAACAAAATTGGAATCATTAGATAATTTAAAAAATATAAAGATGTATTATGGCGACCAGTCGTGGAAAGTTTCAGCAAGTGATATTGACTTAAAAATTAATTATAAGTCTACTGTAGATTCTGCCTATAATTATAATAGGAAGAATGGTGTTTTTACAAATTTAGTTAGAACTCTACAGGCAGATTTTGGTAGTAAGTCCAATATAGGTCTTGATATGTCTTATAACGATGCCAAGCTTAATGACAGTCTTAAGCAGGTAAAGTCTAAGCTAGATAGTGAGGTAAAAGAGGCAACTTTGGATTATGACTACAAGACAAAGAAGACCACTATAGTAGCAGATGAACCTGGTAAAACCATGAACCTTCAGGCTTCACATGATAAGTTGGTCAAGAACCTAGCTGCTGATAAATTTGAGTCTGAAATGGTGGTTAAATTAGAGCAAGCAAAATTCACTAAGACTGACTTAAAGGGAATAGATACACTTCTTGGAGCTTATTCTACTGTATACGGTGGACTATCTTCAAGAAACTATAATATAGAAAAGTCTACAAAAGATTCAAGTGGAATAGTATTAAAGCCTGGTCAAGAGTATTCATTTAATGGATTGACTGGTGAAAAGACTATAGCAAGGGGCTATAAGGCAGCTCCAGTTATAGAAAGCGGTAAGCTTGTAATGGGTATTGGTGGAGGAGTTTGTCAGACTTCATCGACTATATTCAATGCAGCCCTTCTATCAGGTTTGGAAATAACTAACAGGAGAAGTCATACAATACCTTCTGACTATGTAAATATGGGTAGGGATGCTACTGTTTTTGATGGTAATCCAGGACAGGACTTAAAGTTTAAAAACCCATTTAAGCATAATGTATATATAAAGAACTACACATACGGAAGTAAGGTGATTTCTGAAATATATGGATCTTCAAGTGACTATAAGAACATTGATATAGCAACTCAGGTACTAGGTTCTTATGGTGGAGGAAGCAAGACTGTTTCAGACCCAAGTCTACCAGCCGGAGCTAGAGTAGTAGAAAAGTATTCTAGAGCAGGATATAATGTAGTTACATATAGACAGTTTAAAGATGAAAAGGGAAATGTTATTAAGTCTGAAAAGATTGGCTATAGTAATTATCCGGCCCAAGTAGGTGTCGTAAGGGTAGGTGCAGCTAAGGCCGCGAAGCCAGCCGCCAAGCCTGGTCAGACAGCAAAGCCTCAGCAGGCAGCACCAGCACCATCTCAGGGAGCGGGACAAGCAGGAGCAGGTGCATAATTTCCTTATATAAGATATGATATTTTTAATTTTGGCTAGCCGTAATGGCTAGCCATTTTTATTACAGATTATACTATGAATTCTCAATGTTGGAGAATTTACGTAAGTCTTAATGATTTGTACATATGTAAGCTTTAATTATAGTTTAAATTAATAATATATGATATAATAATACTGATTAAAAATGGAGGACGTGTGTTATGAGTAAAGAGTTGGCGCAATTGCTATTTCCAAATGTAGATAAGACAATAGAATATTATGAAGAACTTTATCCAGAAAGGAACTTAGATAAAAAGGCTAAGGTAACAAGGTTGGGACCTAGTCCAACAGGCTTTATACACTTGGGTAATCTTTATGGTGCCCTTGTAGATGAAAGAATAGCCCATCTTAGCCAAGGACCTATGCTCCTAAGAATAGAGGATACAGATGATAAGAGAAAGGTAGAAGGCTCTGAAGAGTTGATTATTAGGTCTCTAAAATTCTTTGGAATAGAATTTGATGAAGGTGTTAGCCTAGACGGTGAGAAGGGCATTTATGGTCCATATAGGCAGAGTGACAGGAGGGAAATATATCAGACTGCTGCTAAATACCTTACAGAAAAGGGATTCGCATATCCCTCTTTTGTATCTGAGGAAGAAATGGCCCAGATTAGAGAAGAACAGGAAAAGGCTGGAGTAAATACAGGCTACTACGGCGAATGGGCTAAGGATAGGGAGCTTACATTTGAAGATATAAAGGATAATCTTGATGCTGGTAAGCCATGGACCCTAAGATTAAAGTCTGGTGGGGATCCAGAGGTTGCAATGAAGTTCAAGGATGGTATCAGGGGAGAAATAAACGTTAGACAGAATAATCTCGATGTGGTTATACTAAAGCAGAATGGAATCCCAACTTATCACTTTGCACATGTAGTGGATGATCACTTTATGAGGGTTACTGATGTTGTTAGGGGTGAGGAATGGCTATCTACCCTGCCTATTCACTTAGAGCTATTCTTTGTAATGGGTTGGAGAAGGCCTAACTATAACCATACTGCCCACCTAATGAAGGTTGAGGATGGAAAGAAGAGAAAGTTATCCAAGAGGAAGGACCCAGAGCTATCTCTTGAATACTATATGAAAGCTGGCTACTTCCCTGAGGCGGTTACTGAGTACCTTATGACTTTGATGAATTCTAACTATGAAGAGTGGAGAATGAAAAATCCAGACAAGTCATATAAAGAGTTTGCATTTAAGACAAAAAATATGAGTTCTTCTGGGGCCCTATTTGATTTAAACAAGCTTAACGATATATCTAAGGATGTCCTAGTAAAGATGTCAGAAGACCAAATTCTTGATTTCATGATATCGTGGTCTGAAAAGTTTGATAAGGATGCCAACCAGCTTCTGGTAAAGTATAGGGATGACCTAAGGCGTCTGTTAGCAATAGGAAGGTCAGGAAAGAAGCCTAGAAAGGACCTTGTCAACTGTACTCAGATAATGGACTTTGTATCTTATTATTTTGATGAAGGGTTTAGCTATGTAGATGACCTACCTGAAAGAGTTTCTAAAGAGGATGCGAAGGTTATTTTAAGGGCATATTTAGATACATATAGGCAGGGAGATACTAATGAAGCCTGGTTTGAAAAGGTGAAGGAAATAACTGATTCAAATGGATTTACATCAAATAATAAGGCCTTTAAGAAGGATCCGGACCTTTATAAGGGTAATATAACGGATGTTTCTACAGCTATAAGGGTTGCTGTAGTTGGTAGGCAGCAGTCACCAGACCTGTGGAGTATCCAACAGGTTATGGGACATGATAGGGTGGTAGCAAGAATCGAAAAATATCTTGAGTCTCTTGACTAGGATTTTAAGTATATGCAATCTGCAAGCTTATATAAGAGGGATTTGTTAATATTAATTTAAAGATTCTAAAAATAATTCGAAGGAAATCAATAAATACGAATATTATGCTAGTGGTAACAGGTTGAAAGTTCGATATATTTCAACTTATTACCACTTTTTTTATAAAAAAATACGCATTTAGTCTTGCAAAAAAATGTAAATACGAATAAAATATAAGTATAAAGAAATTAATGTACGAAGACGTATGTATATTATAGATTTATAGAGGAGAGATGATATGGCAGGATTAAGAGAAGAATGTGGAGTATTTGGTGCTTTCGATTTTAGTGGTCAAGATGTAGCATCCTATATTTACTACGGGCTATTTGCCTTACAGCATAGGGGGCAAGAAAGTGCTGGTATTTCAGTTACTGATACAAATGAAGAAGGCAGGAACGTAATGTTTCATAAGGATAGTGGTCTAGTTAATGAGGTTTTTAACAAGGATGTATTGAGATCTTTGAAGGGGAACCTAGGCGTTGGTCACGTTAGGTATTCTACTGCTGGTGGAATCGGACGTGAAAATGCCCAACCTTTTGTAATCCACTATATGAAGGGGATACTTTCGATGGCCCATAACGGTAATCTGACTAATGCAGCAGAGTTAAAGCAGGGCTTGGCCACTACTGGTGCAATTTTCCAGACAAATACTGACTCTGAGGTAATAGCCTACCTTATAGCCAGAGAAAGATTACATACCCTATCTATACAGGATGCTGTCAAGTCAGCAGCCCAGAAGCTAAGAGGGGCATTTTCTCTTGTGGTTGGCAGTCCGTCAAAACTAATAGGTGCCAGAGATCCATTAGGTTTCAGACCCCTATGTATAGGTAAGAAGGATAGTATATACTTCCTGAGCTCTGAATCAGCAGCCCTAGATACGATAGGGGCAGAGTTTGTTAGGGATGTTGAACCAGGTGAAATTGTAACGATTGTAGATGGACAAATCTATTCAGACTGGATACATCATGCGGATATAAAGTCTAGGTGTATATTCGAATATATATATTTTGCTAGAACAGATAGTATAATTGATGGACAGAGTGTTTACTCATCAAGGGTCAAGGCTGGCAGTATCCTAGCTGACAAGTATCCAGTAGAGGCTGACCTTATTATTGGTGTTCCTGAGTCAGGCCTAGCTGCTGCAATTGGATATTCGCAGGGCTCGAATATACCATATGGCATGGCTTTTTACAAGAATAGCTATGTAGGTAGAACCTTCATAAAGCCAAAGCAGAATGAAAGAACTGCAGGTGTACAGGCTAAGCTAAATGTAATTAGGGATGTAGTAAAGGGTAAGAGGATAGTCATGGTAGACGACTCTATAGTAAGGGGGACTACTATAAGAAATATTGTAATGATGCTAAAGGATGCGGGTGCCCTAGAAGTACATGTAAGGATCAGTTCTCCACCATTTAAACACCCATGCTACTATGGTACAGATGTCCCAAGCAGTGAAAACCTAGTAGCTGTAAATAATACAATTGAAGAAATTAGGGAGAGTATAAATGCTGATTCCCTAGGTTTCTTAGATATTGAGGACCTTGGTCAGCTATGTCCTGGACTCGATTATTGTGACGCTTGTTTTACAGGTAAGTACACAGGTGGAATACCAAGTGACCCAACAAAAACAAGTTCATGCTCTAGTAAAATAGTATAAAGAGTATAGAAGGAAGGAATAATAAACCTATCGAAAAAATAAGCTGATAGGTATAATTAGCCATTTATAGACAGTCTAAGTTACATTGTAGCTTGGGCTGTCTTTTTATACCAATATTGTATGTTAAAAGATGTATTATAAAACGTATTAGTTCACTAGGGCCAAAAAATTGGTCTGATTTTTAATGATATGATATAATAAAAAGACAAGTAGATAGGTAAATAAATAATAAAAATAAATATGAATATAGGAAGGAGACCTATATGATATTAGTATTGGCAGAAAAACCTTCAGTAGCCAAGACTATAGCTGCCTTTCTAAAGGCAAATGCTAGAAAAAATGGTTATTTTGAGGGAAATAATTATATAGTAACATACGCAGTTGGCCACCTTGTATCTCTCTTTGATATGAAGGACTATGATAAGGACAAGTATTCGGGTTCGTGGAAGATGGAAAATTATCCCTTTATACCAGAGTCAAAATTTAGGTTTAAGGTGGACAAGGACAAGGATAAGCAGTTTAAAATAGTTTCAAGTCTGATTAATAGAAATGATGTTGAATATATAATAAATGCAACAGATAATGACAGAGAAGGTGAGCTTATATCCTTCCTGATTTTTATGATGGCCAAAAACACTAAGCCCGTAAAGCGTATATTGGTTAACGAATGGACACCTGAAGATATAACTAGGGGACTTAATGACCTAAAAAATGATGAGGATATGAGGAACCTACAGGCGGCTGGTTATACTAGGTTAATCACAGACTGGCTAATAGGTATTAACTTTACCTGTGCAGCAACTCTAAAATACGGTAATGGCAAGCTTTTAAATATTGGTAGGATAATCCTACCTACTGTGAAGTTAGTATACGATAGGCATATGGAAATAGAGAATTTTGTGCCAGAAAAGTACTATGAAATTGAAGGGAAATTTAGGGCAAAAAATGGAGAATATAGTGGTAAGCTGATATTAGATAAGGAAAAAAAGATGTCAGATCAAGACTTAGCTAAAGAAATTATATCTAAAATTGATTCAAATATAGGTGTCATAAACTCAAAAGTAGTAACCAAATCAAAGGAATATGCACCTAAGCTCTTTTCATTAACTTCACTACAAGGATTTATCACATCAAAATACGCAAGCTTTACATCTGATAAGGTCCTAAGCATATGCCAAAATCTTTATGAAGGAAAGGGTAAGGGAGGATACATAACTTACCCAAGAACTGATTCTGTTTACCTAGAGGAGAGTTTGGTTGGTAAGGTTGAAAAAACCCTCAATATAATTAAAAAGGGTCATCCTTGCGAGGCCAATATCAAATTTTCGAAGTCTAAGAGGGTTTTTGATTCATCTAAGGTTGAAAGCCATAGTGCCATCATACCTACCTATATTATACCTCCTAATAGTCTATCAAAGGATGAAAGTATAGTATATGAGGCAATAAGGGATAGGTTTTTAGCAAACTTTATGCCACCGGCTGAATATGAAAATACAGAGATAATTACTGATGTAGATAAATACAAATTTCAATCAAAGGGAAAAGTCTTAAAGGTGATGGGCTATTTAGATATATACGGTAAGTCGACCAGTGGAAATTTATTACCCCTAGTTGAAAAGGGCGAGGAGGTCGACGTTTTATCTGTAAATCCAGTGGAAAAGGTAACTAACCCTCCAAAGCCATATACTGAGGATTCACTTCTAAAGGCAATGAAAAATTGTGGTAAAAATGTTCCAGAAGATGATACTAGCGTCTTATCTGGCTATTCTATAGGTACTTCTGCAACAAGGGCAGATGTCCTAAAGAAGATTGGCCAGGTCGGTTATGTTAAAAAGAAGGGGAAGAGTTATTCCATAACAGACCTAGGCATAAACCTTGTTGAGATATTTCCTGTTGAAGACCTATTTGATGTCGACTTCACGGGTAAGTTAGAGAAGAGCCTCTTCGACATACAAAAGGGTAACTTCAGTAGGAAGGACTACCTAAATATGATATGTAAGTTTATATATGATAATGTAAACAAGATAAAGTTTGGACCAAGTAGGCCTATTAACACCGATAAAATAGTATATAATCCAAAGACTAAGAAGTTTGTCAAGGAGTCAAGTTTTAAGGCAAGGGGTTCTGGAACGAATTCGGGGAATCCTAAGGCCAATAAGAATACCCTAGAAAAAGGTGAAAAGATTTCAAGCTCTGAATCAAGGGCTCCAAAAAAGACTAAGGAAAAGACTTTAGACCAAGAAACAGGTTTAGAAATAATAGCTGTATGTCCAGAATGTGGCGCTAGTGTCTTAGAGTCACCAAAGGCTTTTTCTTGTAAAAATTATAGACAGTGTGGCTTTACCATTTGGAAGAATGACACTCAGTTGGCCTCTTACAACAAAAAACCTAATAAGACCATGGTTAGGTCACTTGCAAAGAAGGGAGAAGCAAGCTTGAAGGGTCTACAAGGTATAGATGGTAATAAGTTTGAAGCCAAGATTAGCTATACTATTGGAAATGACAGGGTCCTAAGGTTGAAAATTGAGGATAGGTAGGACCATAGTTTTTAAGTCGACACTTAGACATTAATTCCTCTGTCCATTATTTATGCTTTATAACTTTGACCATGAAGGTCCATATATGGTATAATGAGGGATGAATTTTTAATAGAAACAGATTTGGAGGAAAAATGTCAGAAAATGGATTAGCAGGACTAGGTTGTAACCTAATAGTTCCTGATGAAGATAAAAAGGATTTAAAGGAAATAGAGAAAAGTATAACTAAAAGGTATAGAAAAAAACTTTGGTCGAAATTCATAAAGGCTATCAAGGCCTATAACCTTGTAGAAGAAGGGGATAAGATTGCTGTAGCCATATCTGGTGGTAAGGATAGTATTTTGATGGCTAAGATGTTTCAAGAGCTTAAAAAACACTCACCAGTTAACTTTGACGTGGTTTATATAGGAATGGACCCTGGCTATCACGAGACTATAAGAGAGATCCTACTTGATAATTCAAGATATTTGGAGATACCAATCCAGGTATTTGATTCTCAGATATTCGAGGTAGCTGATAGGATAGCCAGTGACTACCCATGCTATATGTGTGCAAGGATGAGAAGGGGCGCTCTTTATGGCAAGGCTGAAGCCTTGGGCTGTAACAAGCTAGCCTTAGGTCACCACTTTGACGACGTAATAGAAACTACAATGATGAATATACTTTGCTCAGGTAACTTTAAAACAATGTTGCCAAGATTAAAGTCAACAAATTTTGAAGGCCTTGAGCTAATTAGGCCATTATACTATATAAGGGAAGAAGATATAATTAGGTGGGTTAAGTATACTGGCCTTGCACCTATAAATTGTGCATGTACAGTTGCAGCAAGCAGGACGGGCAATAAGAGATATGAAATAAAGGATCTTATAAAAAGCCTTAGCGAAAACTTTGCTAATGTAGAGAAGTCTATATTTAAGGCTGCAGAGAATGTAAATATCGATTCCCTACTAGGTTGGCAGCTAGAAGGAGAAAAGCACTCATTTATGGAGAGGTTTGATAAGGATAATTCAGGTGACTTTGAGTAGGAGACCAGGAGGTGGTTACATGGAATATTTTGAAGATGAATATGTAGTAGTGGATTTAGAAACTACTGGCTTGAGTCCCTTCAATGGTGATGAAATAATTGAAATAGGTGTAACTGAAATCAGGGGAGATAAGATTCATAAAAACTATTCTAGGCTTGTAAAACCGAATGGCTTTATACCTAGTATTATAACGGAAATTACCAATATTACAAATGAAATGGTTGAAGATGCCCTGCCAATTGAAGAGGTATTACCTAATTTTAGGAAGTATATAGGTAATAGGACTATAATAGCCCATAATGCAAAGTTTGATGTAGGATTTTTAAACTATTATTTAGAAAAGATGAACCTAGCTCCAATAGATAAGTATATTTGTACAGTGGAGATGTTAAAAAAGAATAAGGAATACAAGGGTAAGAATAAAAAATTGCAGACTGCCTGCGACTATTATGGTATTTTAAATGAAAATGCCCACAGAGCAGATTCTGATACCCTTGCAACAGCTAAGCTATTTATGAAAATAAGGCTGTCTATGTAAGGGGAGGTATTTATGGCTGACAATAATGATATAAATAAGGTGAGACGAAAAAGGGTTGGATCTACTAGTTCAGCTAGACCAGGTCAAACTAGGTCTAGTAGGGACCAAGTTAATAAAGAGGTTCGTATAAAAAAACAGGCTGGTAGTGGAGATAACTATTACGAAGAAAGCTCTAAGCTAGTCGACTTTAATTCCAGGAGAAAGAGGACCTCTGATACCTATACTGAAGCTAGGGAGAGGGGTACCTATAGTAGGAGAAGGAGCTCGTATGATGAAGATTATTATGATGACGACGATTACTATGATGACTACGACTATGAAGAAGGTGGACCATCTAGGTTAAGGGGAGTTCTAAAGAGGCTAATATTAGTTGTTCTTGTTATTTCCATAGTCGGTGGATCAGCAGGTTTTTTATACGTCAGGAGTGTAGTAAGTGACATGCCTGTACTGACTAAAAAAATGGTTAATGAAAGCTATATAAATAAGGAGCCAGTTGCCCTTTCTAGGATACCAGCCAACCTACAAAAGGCTGTTGTAGCTATAGAAGACCATAGGTTTTATGACCATAAGGGGGTTGATTATAGGTCCTTTGTAAGGTCTATATTGAACAATCTTACTGGAGGGTCTACACAGGGGGCTAGTACTATAGATATGCAGGTTTCCAAGAACCTATTAACCAGCAACGAAAAAACTATTAAAAGAAAAATTCAGGATATGCATAATGCACGTGAACTTAATAAGATAATGACAAAGGATGAAATCCTAGAGGCATACCTAAATAATATATATTTGGGCAAGTCTGCATATGGAGTTCAGGCAGGTGCCCACCTTTATTTTGGTAAGGATGTATCAAATCTTACCTTTGGTGAGTGTACTATGCTTGCCGGTATAACCAACAATCCAAGCCTATATCAAAACTATGAACAGGCCAAAAAGAGGCAGGCAGCTGTCCTACTTAGGATGTATAAGCTTGGTTATATAAAGGAAAATGTCTACAAGGCTCAGATGTACAGGGATACGCCATTTAAGTCTGAGATTGACCAATAGTAAATATAGTTTGATTAAAATTGAATTTAAGGATTAGAAATACCAAGGGTAATATATTTCTTGGTATTTTTATGATAAAAATACTATATATTAAAGAGGTAGACCACAAGTCTATAAACTAGTGTCTACCTCTTCTTAAAAACTAGGCAATTGACCTAGTCTATGATTTTATTTTACTCTTCTCCTGTAGCAATCTTATTATCGTCATAGCTTATCCAATCTGAGTAGCTACCTGGATAAATCTTGTAAGGGATATCAATCTTGTCAAGGGCAAGAGCATTTACCATTAGAGATATGCCAGAACCACAGTAAAGGATAATTTCCTTCTTAGGATCAAGTTCTTTGAAGCGTTCCTTTAGCTTTTCATCACTGATATATGATGACTTTGTCATGTCATCTAGATTTAAGTTATCCATAAAGAAATAGTTTTTAGCGCTAGGTATATGACCAGCAACCTTGTCAACAGGCTCTTCAAGACCTAGGTATCTTGGGTGTGACCTAGAGTCTATTAATATTGTATTTTCATCATATAATTTAGACTTAACATATTCCATATCAACCATGAAAGAAGTATCAATTTTTACGTCAAAAGGTTTATCAGATTTTTGTGGCTTTCTTTCTTCAGTTTCTATCTGGCCACCATTAGCCTTGTAGGCAATTAGACCACCATCTAAAACAAAGGCATTGTAAAAACCTAGGTTGTTTAACTGGAAGACAAGTCTACCAGCACCCTGAAGGTCTCCATCATCATATGTAACGACAATAGTATCATTGTCTATACCAAAGCCCTCTATGATAGCCTTTAGTTGGTTACGATCCTTAAAAGGATGTCTACCGCCGTGCTGGCCAACTGGGTCAGTCAGATCCTTTTCTATATTAATCAAGTAAGCATCCTTAATATGTCCTTCCTTGTATGAATCAATACCATAAGTCTTGTTCATTAGGTCAAACCTACAGTCAAGAACAACAAGCTTTTTGTCACTCTTCTGTAGTTCAAAGAATTCTCCAACACTAATAAGTCTTTTCATAATAACATCTCCTTTTAAATTACATATCATTTATGAATAATATTAAAACTGGATTAGTTTTAATCCCCCTTTACCTTGAGTATAACATAATTGTTTTATTATGTATACAATATGAGACCCTAATATTGATAATTTTTAAATTAATTAATTTATCTATATCATATGAAAACAAACATTTTCCACTTGCCCATATTTTTAAACATTGTAGGGCTTATAAAGGATAATTTTACCCTAATAAGGGTCATATTTTTTATAAAACACCTGTAAAATATAGTAAATATGGTGTATAATTAGGGTTAAATACGGTTGGATTTTTTATGTTTCGCTTACGTATTATCTATTGAGAATAAAAAATATATTATGAAACAGGGGGTATATTATAATGAGCTACAAAATAGTTGAGAAGAAAAAACTTAACGATGTTGTATACTTAATGGACATTGAAGCTCCAAGAGTTGCTCACTCAGCAAAACCAGGTCAATTTATTATTGTTATAATAGACGAAAAAGGGGAGAGAATGCCGCTTACAATAGCTGACTACGACAAGGAAAGGGGAACAGTTACCATTGTTTTCCAGGTTGTAGGCTTTTCTAGTAAGAAGTTGGGCAAGCTAGAAGTTGGAGATTCTATTAAGGATTTTGTTGGTCCTCTTGGTCAGCCAAGTGAGTTTATCTATGAAGATATCGATGAATTAAAGAAGAAAAAAATAATATTTATAGCAGGTGGAGTAGGTGCGGCACCAGTATATCCACAGGTTAAATGGCTTCATGAACATGGGGTAGATGTAGATGTAATTATAGGCGCTAGGACAAAGGACCTTATAATATTTGAAGATAAGATGGACAAGGTGGCAAAGAACCTTTATATGTGTACTGATGATGGAAGCTATGGATTCCATGGTAATGTAACAGTTATGCTAGATGAATTAGTGACTAATAGGGGCATGGAATATGACCAGGCAATAGTAATTGGGCCTATGATAATGATGAAGTTTGCATGTCTAGCAACTAAGAAGCTAAATATACCAACAATTGTCAGCTTGAACACTATTATGGTTGATGGTACAGGTATGTGTGGAGCCTGTCGTATTAGTATTGGCGACGACGTCAAGTTTGCCTGTGTTGACGGACCAGAGTTTGATGGTTGGTTAGTAAACTTTGATGAGGCGATGAAAAGACAGCAGATGTTTAAGAGTGAAGAGGGTAGAAAGACCTTAAGAGAGCAAGATGGACCTACTCACTCTAGTCCAAATTGTCAGATAGGAGGTAAGCACTAATGGCTATTAAGACAAAAGTACCCGTTAGAGAACAGGATCCAAAGGTTAGGGCAACTAATTTTGAGGAAGTATGTTATGGCTATAATTCTGAAGAGGCCCAGGAAGAAGCCCAGAGATGTCTAAATTGTAAAAATCCTAGATGTGTCCAGGGATGTCCTGTAAGTATAAACATTCCAGATTTTATCCAAGAGGTAAAGGCAGGTAACTTTGAAGAAGCAGCGAAGGTAATAGCAAAGTCTAGCTCACTTCCAGCAGTGTGTGGGCGTGTATGTCCACAGGAATCACAGTGTGAGGGTGTGTGTGTTGTAGGTATCAAAGGTGAGCCTGTATCCATAGGTAAGTTGGAAAGATTTGTTGCCGACTGGTCTAGGGAAAATGACATAGACTTAAGTGGAAATATAGAAAAGAATGGCATTAAGGTAGCTATAGTAGGGTCTGGTCCATCAGGTCTTGCCTGTGCTGGTGACCTTGCTAAGGCTGGTTATGACGTGACTATTTTTGAAGCCTTTCACGAGTCTGGTGGAGTTTTAACTTATGGTATACCAGAGTTTAGACTTCCAAAGACAAAGGTTGTAAACTACGAGATTGACTCAATAAAAAAATTGGGTGTAAAGATAGAAAATAATGTTGTAGTTGGTAGGACAATTACAATAGATGAAATGTTTGAAAACGAAGGCTTTAAGGCTGTATTTATTGGATCTGGGGCCGGTCTACCTTCATTTATGGGTATACCTGGTGAAAATGCCAATGGTGTCTTATCAGCCAATGAATTCCTTACAAGAGTAAATCTAATGAAGGCCTATATAGATGACTATGATACACCAATTAGGGTTGGTAAAAAGGTAGCAGTAGTAGGTGGGGGTAATGTTGCCATGGATGCTGCCAGAACGGCCTTAAGACTTGGGGCGGACACCCATATAGTATATAGGAGAAGTGAATCAGAACTTCCAGCCAGGGTTGAAGAGGTACACCATGCTAAGGAAGAGGGTATACAGTTTAACCTACTTACAAATCCAACTGAAATTATGGTTGATGAAAATGGAAATGTATGTGGCATGAAGTGCATAAGGATGGAACTTGGTGAGCCAGATGAATCAGGTAGAAGAAGACCTGTTGAGGTGGAAGGTTCTGAGTTTGAGCTAGATGTTGATATGGTAATAATGTCTCTAGGAACTAGACCTAACCCACTTATAGCATCTACAACTCCTGGTCTTGATGTAAATAAGAGGAAATGTATAGTAGCTGATGATGACGGTCTGACATCACTTGAGGGTATCTATGCAGGAGGAGATACTGTTACTGGTGCAGCAACAGTTATATCGGCTATGGGTGCGGGCAGGACAGCTGCTGCAGCCATGGACAAATATCTAAGGGAAAAATACCTATAGGAAATCTATCACATCATCTAGATAGTTAAAGCATATAGGTTGTATAATATTTAGCGTTGGTGAGAGAAAATTCTCTTCCAACGCTAAATTTTTTGCAAAAAAATAGGAACACACATCAAATCTCATGTATAATTTAAATCGCGAAAAATAAATAATAAGGAGAAACGATATGTGTTCTAATGCTAGTATAACAGAAATCTTGGGAATTAACGATAAAAATTTAGTAATTTTAGGTAACGAAAAAGAAAACATTAAGGGGATAGAATATACAGTCTTAAGGGGAAAGCTTTCATATAGGCCAGCTTGCTGCCCTAAATGTGATATAGTCAATGAAAATTATGACATAACTAAAAATGGGAACCAGACTGTAAAAATACTTTTTAATAGGGTTAATAAGAAAACAGCATACAAGACAAAGTTGACCATCGCTCCTATCAAAGACAGGGTATAGAGCAAATACCGACCATTTATTTAGGAGTATCGGCAAGTCAAATGGAGAAGAAAGGCTTAACTACCGACAGAGGAAATATTAACCGAGAAATAAAACATCAAAACAAGATACTAAAAGAAATCTCAAGAAGAATAAAAGCCTTGTTAAATTGGATAAGGGGAATTGGAAAAGAAGAAAAAGCAGAAACTCAAAATACAAAGGTCCACCTTCCCGCCAAAAGAAAATCTACTATCCGTTTTTGAAAATCTTATCCATAAAAAAGCAGATAGCAATAACACATATTTAGAAAAGTATGTTGAAAGCTATCAATTCCTTAAAGAGAAAAACATTTCTTCCTTATCTGAACTAAAGGAAAGTATATCGGCATTAAGAGATAAGAATTACAAGACCACAAGAGCCATTAAAGAAACTGAAAAGAAAATAGATGGTAAAGTACAGCTTATCGACCAAGCAGATAAATATTTGAAGCATAAAGATACCTACAAAGCCTATACTAAACTAAAGAAAAGTAAACAGGAATATTTTTATAACGAGCATACGGCAGAGATTATTTTATTTGAAAGTTCTAAGAAATATTTGAAAGAGCATTTAGGAGAAAGCAAGACCTTAAATATATCCAAGTGGAAATCAGAAGTAATAACTTTGAGGAAAGAAAAAGACAGTCTGTATTCTCAAATCATAGACCTACGAAAAGAAATTGAACATGCTGAAAAAGTTAAGACCTGTATAGAGCAGTTACAGACACAGAATAAGGAACTAACACAAAGCAAGAGCAAAGATTTAGGACTGTGAGAAAGGATAAAAAAATGATATAATAAAATAGAAAATTTAATTCAAAGATAAAAACGCAATATACATTTATTTAAAGTGTATTAGAACTGGTAGGTAGCCCAGTCGTCTAAATGATATTTTATTTAGGTAAGTAACCTTCCCCTCCGGGTTGTCCATTCTTTGATAAAAGTATTAAGGAGGGTCTGTTATGGAAAAAATAACAGGGAAATTAACAGTTTTTTTTGATGATCCTTTTTGGGTAGGTGTTTTTGAGCGTATAGAAGAAAATAAATTATCGGTATGCAGAGTGGTGTTTGGAGCAGAACCTAAAGATTATGAAGTGTACGATTTTATTTTGAAAAATTATAGTAATTTAAAATTTAGTTCAAGTATAGAAGTTGAGGTTAAAAAAGAAAATGCTAATCCTAAAAGATTGCAAAGAGAGGCAAGAAAACAAGGTAAACAAATAGGGATAGGTACAAAATCTCAATTGTCATTGCAGCAACAAAGAGAAGAAATGAAATTGGAAAGAAAAACCAAAATTAGACAAAGAAGAGAGTTGGAGAAACAAAGAAAATTTGAATTAAAACAAGAAAAACGCAAACAAAAACACAGAGGCAAATAGTAATTAGCTATTTGTACCAGAGGATTATCGCTAATCACCAAAACAGTAAATCAAAAAAGTTTTACTGTTTTTTCTTTGCCTAAAAAACGGAAAGAGGGGCTATATAAAGCTGAAAATACGTCGTAAAAGCTACACAAAGTATGAAAGAATGGATGGCAGATACCCTGGCGATAAAGTACAGGTGGATATCAAATATGTGCCGGAAGAATGTGCAAGATTTCCTAGCTATGGAGATAGATACCAATTAGTTGCTGTGTATTTGGGAATGAAGATAAAAAGGACAAGACCATATTCACCATGGCAAAATGGAAAAGTAGAACGAAGTCATTGAGAAGATGGGAAAATACTCTATGGTAGAAAAATATTTAGAAGTGAAAAAGAGCTGAAAACGGCTGTAAAAAAGCATATGCAAAGATATAATAGCACAGCTAAGATCAGTCTTAATTTTAAAAGTCCTAATGAAATAGTATCCGAGTATTTCTCAAAGTGTAACATATGTGTTGACAACTAAGAGAATATTAAAATAACTAAATTTCTATACTTATTGACTTATCTATGGTATAATTGTATAAATAGGCAGTATGTACCTTAATAGGAGGTTATTATGAAAAAGAAGATACTTTCAATTTTGTTGTTATGTACACTTGTCCTAAGCGGTTGTGGATTTACTGAATCAGGTCAGTTAATGAGCGATGCTAGAAAATATATAGAGGACGGTGAGTACAACAAGGCTATGTCTAACCTATCTAAGGTTCTAGATGAGGATGAAGCCAATACAGAGGCAAGAGGTATGTATTATCAGGCTTTAAAGCTACAGAAGGCAACAAAAAGTGAAAAAAGAAAAGATTATGAGCAAGCTATAATAGAGCTTCAAGACCTTGTGAATGATAATTCTGGATCAGCCAAGATAAAGAGTCAGGCCCAGGAAATGCTCGCTAAGGTTAAGGATGAGTATGATAAGCAGAAAAGAGCAGTAATTGTTAGGAAAGAGAATGCCAAGAAGTCTGCAGAAGAGAATAAAAATAAATATGCTAGTGGCTCCACTTATGGAAGCAACTACAATAAGTATTCCAACAAGTATAAGAATCAAAATGACGACAACAATTCTAATGAGAATGTTAATAGTCAAAGAAAGTACAATAATAATGCCAACGGAAAAATTAACCAAGGTGGCAATGTAAATAACGGTAATACTGGAGGTCTTGGTGGCACAGGTCAGGTTACACAAGGTAATGCGGGCGCTACCACAGGTACAGCAGGTGAGCAAACAGGAAATTAATTGTGTATAAAAGCTATTTCATTATGAGATAGCTTTTTGAAATGGAGAAATATAGGTATGAGAATTAACAAGTACATAGCCAATGCTGGTATAGCATCAAGGAGAAAGGCTGAAAATTTAGTGACTGAGGGTAGGATAAGGGTTAATGGTCAGGTTATATATGACCTAGCTTATCAGGTTGATGAAGCTAATGATATTGTTGAATTTGATGAAAAAAAGATCGATATAGCCAGTGAAAAATTGGTGTACATCCTACTTAATAAACCCGAGGGTTACATTACCTCTTCTAAGGACCAATTTGGTAGGAAGGATGTTATGGACCTAGTAAGTGATATAAGAGAAAGGATATATCCGGTTGGAAGGTTAGACTACGAAACTAGCGGACTTTTACTGATGACAAATGATGGAGACCTAACATATAGGATTACCCACCCAAAACATGAGTTTGGTAAAACCTATATTGCATCAATCAAGGGTATACCAACTAATGAAGATCTCAAGAACTTTGAAAATGGGCTAGAGATAGAAGATTATATTACAGCTAAGGCTAAGATAAGTGTATTAAAAACAGACCCTAAGAAGAACTATTCAGTATGTAGGGTTACTATACATGAGGGCCGGAATCGTCAGGTAAGAAAAATGTTTAATGCTATAGACCACCCAGTAATGAATTTAAAGAGGGTAGCCTTGGGTAAGATAAACATAAATAATGTTGAAGTTGGCAAATATAGACATCTTACGGAGGATGAAGTAAATTATCTTAAAAATGCTACAAATAATAGGGACTAATTGTACTTATAAAACTTTTGACTTTATTGAAAATTATTGATTTTTACTGTATAATTGTAGTAGTAAATTATACAAATTTGTCTAGAGGTGTATTTTATGAAATTTGATACAAATGATACAAAAACAAAGAAAGAACTAAAGATTGGTATGTCCAATGACAGTAACCTAAATGAGGGAGATGTTGATCAATTAAACAACCTCATGCATATAATGAAAGTAAGGTATAAGACTATGAGTAAGGGGCAAAAGCTTTTGGCCCAGTACACGATGAATAACTATCCTAAGGTAGCTTTCATGACAGCTTCAAAGCTAGGTGAGACAGTAGGTGTAAGTGAATCTACAGTTGTAAGGTTTGCAACGGCTTTAGGCTTTAGTGGATATCCAAAATTCCAGGATGCCCTGCAGGAGTTAATCAAAACAAAGTTAACGACAGTAGAGAGGGTTGAAATGTCAGACGCAGACTATGTATCTGACAAAATGATCCTTAATAACGTATTTAAGAATGATATAAATAATATTAAAGATACCATGGAACATCTTGACCAGGCCTCCTATGAAGAAGCAGTTGATACCATTATAAATGCTAAGAAGGTATATGTTATGGGCTTAAGAAGTTCTATTTTCGTTGCCAAGTATTTGGCTTATTATTTGAATTATATACTTGATAATGTAATTATAATAAGGATGGATATGGGTGAACCATATGAACAGATGACAAAGATTAGTGAGGGAGATGTTTTTATACCAATAAGCTTCCCTAGGTATTCTAAGAAAACTTATAAGGTTGTAAACTTCGCCAAGGAAAGAGGGGCAAAGGTAGTAGCCATTACAGACAGTATTAATGCTCCTATATCCAAAATATCAGATACAGTTGTTACTGTTAGGAATAATATGGTTTCCTTTATAGACTCTCTAGTACCTGCTTTTAGTGTTGCAAATGCTATTGTTATGGGGATAGCTATAAGAGAAAAGGATGACGTTAAGTCCTATCTAAAAGAGCTAGAGGATATCTGGGAAAAATATGGAATATACGAATAGACAAGACAATTAATATAAGTAATTCAATAACCTAATAGAGATATTAGGTTATTATTTTATGTATAAGAAAGGACTTATTTGGAGGTTAGAATGAATACATATTATTTAGTAAGACACGGTCAAACTCTTTGGAATACACAAGGAAGAACTCAGGGTCACGGAAATTCACCATTGACAGAACTTGGAAAGATTCAAGCAATAAATTTGGCAAGACATTTAAAGGAGTATCCTATAGATTTAATTTATTGTAGTGATTTAGGTAGAGCTATAGAGACAGCAGATATTATAGGTGTGGAGTTGGGCTTAGATGTCAATCCTACACCAGCCCTTAGGGAAATGGGCTTTGGCGAGTGGGAGGGTATGCCAATCCCGAAGATAAAGGAAAAGTATCCTGAACTTTTACATCTATGGAGAAATCAGCCAGATAAAGCCAAGATGCCGGGTGGCGAAACCCTTCATATTGTGAAAGAAAGAGAAGACAAGCTAATAGAGGAATTAAATGAAAAATACAAGGACAAGCACATACTATTAGTCTCTCATTCAGTTACTGTTAGGGTAATGCTACTAAGCTTTTTACAGGCTCCTCTTTCTAACCTTTATAGGATTAAGCAGGACAATACGGCCCTTAATATTGTTGAATTTAAGGAGTACGGACCTGTAGTAATTAAGATGAATGATGTAAACCACCTACAAGCTGGTGAATTTTTGGACCTTAACCAGATACAAAGCCCACTTGAGTAATTAAGAGAGATTAAAATGAAGAAAGAATATGATTTAGTCGTTGTTGGGGCAGGGCCTGCAGGGATAATGGCAGCCCTTACAGCAAAGAAATATAATGACAAATTAAGGGTCGCCCTAGTTGATTCGGGTAAGTCTATTGGCCAAAAACTTGCCATTACTGGTGGAGGCAGGTGTAATTTCACCAATAATAGACCTATAGATGAATTTTTTGATATGGTAGTTAACAACAATAAATTCCTTTACTCATCCTTCTATGGCTTCACAAATGAAGATTTGAAGGACTTTATTAGGGGATTGGGTTTAGATTACAGCATAGAATCAGGTAATGATCAAAAGGTATATATTAGATCGGGAAGAGCCCAGGATTTAATAAGAGTCCTAGATGAAAAAATAAGAGCATCTAAGATTGATCTTTACCTTGATAGTAAGGTGAATGATATAGGTCTTGGTGCTGAGATTAAAATTGTAAAATTTAATGACTACATTTTAAATTCTAACAAGCTATTATTTGCTACAGGAGGACTTAGTTTTCCAAAAACAGGGTCTGATGGGTCTGTAATGAGACTTCTTCAAGATAAGGGTTATGATATTGTTACTCCGAGACCTGGTCTTGTGCCAATCGAGGTGAAGGAAGGCTGGTCTAAAGACCTAGCAGGTATATCCCTAAAGGACGTCTTAGTTTGGACCCCGATAGGTAAAAGAAAAAAGGAACTTATTGGAGACCTTATATTTACACACAAGGGTTTGGGGGGGCCAGTAATATTAAAGATATCTTCCTATATAAATAACAGGCCTTTTGATAGGCTGATTTACATAGATTTTCTTCCTGGCATGACCAGGGACCAAATATACAAATTAGCTATTAAGGATAGAAAGAAGACCATATTGGCCAACCTCAAGGGTAGCCTTCCAAATAACTTTACCAAGCTTCTTATACAAGAGGTAGGTAGAAAAACAGGGCTAGACCTACTAGGGCAAACTACTGCCAATATGACAAGGGATACTATAGATCTGGTAATATCTTCTATAAAGCAGACCAGCTTTACAGTAAAGAGTCTAGCTAGTATCGAGATTGCAACGATTACTGCTGGGGGAATTTCCCACAAGCAGATAAATCCTACCAACATGGAATCAAAGCTTCATCCAGGTATATATTTTTCTGGAGAAATGATAGATGTGGATGCCCTTACTGGAGGATTTAATCTACAAATAGCATTTTCAACTGGATATTTGGCTGGCAGGTCACTTGCAGAAAAGTTTTAAGAGCTAAGTGAAAATAAAGGTTGTATATATATACTTTAATTACAAAATAGCTAAAAAGGAAAGTAGGTATAAATATGGAAAATTTAGTAATTGCTATAGACGGACCAGCAGGTGCTGGCAAAAGTACTATTTCGAAGTTGATTGCTAAAAATCTGGGTATTAATTACATAGATACGGGAGCTATGTATAGGGCAATTACATACAAGTGTATTAAAGAAGACATTGATGTTAATGATATTCAAAGAGTGGTTGACCTATGCTCAAGGACAGATGTTGATTTTGTTGACAACCATATCTACCTTGATGGTCAGCGTCTTAATGAAGAAATTAGGACTCTCCAAGTCAGTTCTAGGGTCTCTGATGTAGCAAAAATTCCTCAGGTAAGAGAGTTTTTAATGGAAAAACAGAGGGAAATTGGCAAGAGGTCAGATGTTATTTTAGATGGTAGAGATGTTGGAACCCATATATTTCCTGATGCAAAATATAAATTTTTCTTGAATGCTTCAGCCCAAGAGAGGGGAAGAAGGAGGTATCAGGAATTGATAGACAAGGGTCAGAGTGTTGCTTTAGAAGAGATTATCGAAGATATAAAAAAGAGAGACTATATTGACTCTACTAGAGATGTTGCCCCACTAGTAAAGGCTGATGATGCCATAGAGGTTGATACGACGTCTATGACGATTGATCAGGTTGTGACTTATATATCTGATATGGTGAGAAGGATTGGTGAATAATGAGATTTTACAATTTTGTATGTTCTATATTAAGGTTTCTATTGGCAATTTTTTATAGGATAGAGGTTGTTGGAAAGGAAAACATACCTGATGAAGGTAAGTATATCATAATAGCTAACCACAAGCACTATTTTGACCCCCTATTTATGATAGGAGCGGTTAAGAATAGGAGGATTATACCAGTTGCCAAACAAGAGTTATTTAGGATTCCTATTTTAAGGGCCCTACTTAAGAAGGTGGAGGTTATACCAATAAACAGAGCAAATCCTAGCCTATCTACTGTTAAGGAAATACTTAGACAGATTAAAAATGGTAGGGTATTGGGTATATTCCCTGAGGGAACAAGGTGTCTAGACCAGAATACATTCTTACCTGCTAAGCCAGGTGTAGCACTATTTTCTATAAAATCTAAGGCTGATATAATACCCATGAGCATAATTACGAATTACAGACTATTTTCTAAGGTCAAGGTAGTCATTGGAGAGCCTATAGATATGTCAAAGTATTATAATAGTAAAGTTGACAAGGAAGACTATCCTAAAATTGCCCAAGAGGTTTTTGACAAGGTTATAGACAACTTTAACGAAAACAAGGATGGTATTAAGCTAATAGAGACCAAAAATAATTAATAGGAATAACGGTTGGTGATTTAGATTGAAGAATATATTGATTGCGGATAATGCAGGTTTTTGTTTTGGAGTAAAAAGGGCTATGAATATGGCCTGGAATGAGCTTGACAAGGGTGATGAGCTTTCTATATACGCCCTAGGACCCCTAATCCACAATAAGCAGGCAGTTGCTAGGTATGAAGAGAAAGGTATGATGACCGTTGATACAATCGAAGAGCTAGAGAAGATTGAAGGTCAAAAATCTCAAGAAAATACAAGTACTGGCAAGTGTAGGAAAATGATAATAAGGTCCCATGGTGTATCCAAGTCTGTATATGATGAGGCCAAATTAAAGGGTATACCGATAATAGATACAACATGTCCCTTTGTAAGAAAAATCCATTACCTAGCTAACAAGTGCTATGAGGATGGTAAACAACTAATAGTAATTGGTGATAAAAATCACCCAGAGATTATAGGTATCAATGGGTGGTCGAGCCATTCAGCTATAATAGCTAAAAATTTAGACGATATTTATAATATAAGTTTTGATACCGAAAAGGACTATTTTATAGTTGCACAGACTACCATGAATGAAAAGGAGTTTGATGCAATTATTGAATATATTGCTTCTTTGGGCATCAGCTACGAGGTAGAAAATACAATTTGCTCAGCCACTAGGGTTAGGCAGGAATCTGCTAGAGACCTAGCCAAAAGGGTTGAATTAATGATAGTTATTGGTGGCAAGCATAGTTCAAATACACAGAAATTGGTAAAGATATGCCAAGGAATAGTTGATACCTTCTCTATTGAGACTAAGGAAGACCTTGATAGAGGACTGTTAGCAAAATATACTAGCATTGGTATAACAGCTGGTGCTTCAACTCCAGATTGGATAATAGAGGAAGTTATTGACTTTTTAAAAGAATTGTAGGTGATTTAAGATGAATGATAAGGACAAGAAACCCAATTTAAATTTTATATGGTTTTACGCAGTTTTATTAGGTGTTATCTTGTTGTTTAATACAATTTTGATACCTAATGTAGAAAAGAATAGGGTAACCCAGGTTGGCTATGGAACCTTCGTCCAGATGTTGGAAAAGAAAGAGGTTGACACTGTAACTATTCTAGACAAGAAAATCAAGTTCACACCTAAAAAGGATAGCAAGAAGGTTTATGTAACGGGTGTTATGGATGATCCAGACCTAGTAAAGACCCTCAATGCATCAGGAGCCAAGTATTCTAAGGAAGTACCTATAGAAAACTCTCCTTTCTTAAACTTTATACTGTCTTGGGTCCTACCTTTCCTTATTTTCTGGATGCTGGGAAGATACTTACTAAACAGCATGGGTAAGAGAATGGGTGGTTCAGGTGGAATCATGTCATTTGGTAAGAGTAATGCCAAGCTATATGTAAAGACTACAGGTGTAAGTTTTGATGATGTTGCCGGTCAGGATGAAGCTAAGGAGGCCTTGAGTGAGATTGTTGACTTTTTACATGATCCTAGCAAGTATACAGAGATAGGTGCCAAAATGCCTAAGGGGGCACTTTTAGTCGGACCCCCAGGTACAGGTAAGACCCTGCTTGCCCAAGCAGTAGCAGGTGAAGCAGGAGTTCCATTTTTCTCAATTTCAGGTTCTGAATTTGTTGAGATGTTTGTTGGTATGGGTGCTTCAAGAGTTAGGGACCTATTCAAACAGGCCAAGGAGAAGGCACCATGTATAGTTTTTATAGATGAAATTGATGCCATTGGTAAAAAGAGGGATTCCAATTTTGGAGGCAATGACGAAAGAGAACAGACCCTAAACCAGCTTTTAAGTGAAATGGATGGCTTTGAAGATGGTATAGGAGTAGTAATATTAGCGGCTACTAATAGGCCTGAATCCTTGGACAAGGCCCTACTTAGACCAGGGAGATTTGATAGGAGAGTTCCAGTTGAACTACCAGACCTAAATGGTAGGGAGGCCATATTAAGAGTTCATGCCAAGGATGTAAATGTAGACCAGCATATTGATTATAACCAGGTTGCCAGGGCAACATCAGGTGCTTCAGGAGCAGAGTTAGCAAATATTGTAAATGAGGCAGCCCTTAGGGCTGTAAGGATGGGTAGGAAGCAAGTTATTCAGGAGGACTTGGAAGAGTCTGTTGAAACAGTTATAGCTGGTTATCAGAGAAAGGGCGCTGTTATAAACGAAAGAGAAAAGAAGATAATTGCCTACCATGAGGTTGGACATGCCCTAGTAGCAGCCATGGGTAAACATTCAGCCCCAGTCCACAAGATAACAATTATACCAAGAACTTCTGGTGCCCTTGGCTATACTATGCAGGTAGACGAAGAAGAAAAGGTCCTAATGTCTAAGGAAGAGGCCTTAGACAAGATAACTACCTATACAGGAGGACGTGCAGCTGAAGAGGTTATATTCAATACCAAGACATCAGGCGCATCAAATGATATAGAGATGGCGACTAGGTTTGCTAGGTCTATGGTAACAAGGTTTGGTATGGATGATGACTTTGGTATGGTGGCTCTTGAAACTGTAAACAATGCCTACCTAGGTGGAGATACTTCGCTGGCTTGTTCACCTGAAACTTCAACTAATATAGACAAGGCTGTTATTAATATAATCAGTGATTGTCACCAGAGGGCAGTTGATATTTTAATGGAAAATATAGACAAGCTACATGAAATAGCCGAATACTTATTACAAAATGAAACCATCACTGGTGATGAGTTTATGGATATACTTGATAATAATTATATAATAACTAAAAAGGCTGACTTTATAGAGGCTAGCCAGCAATTGGAATCTGCTAAAAAAGCAGACCTGGAAAATAATTAAGGAGTTAGAGTGGATGAAAGCTTTTAAAAGAGAATTGAAATTTGAGTCCTATGCCAAGCCTGTTGAAAGGGATGATTTGGTAGAAAAGAATCTAGACTACTACAAACCAATATTTGAATCCTTTGATAAGGGAGGAGACAAGAAGGTATTCAACCTTCATGCCATGATACTTGCTCCTTATTGGTATATATACCGCAAGATGGTTTTACAGGGGGCCAGCATAATAGGTCTTCAGGTAATACTTGCCATGGTGGCATCTGTAATGAGACAGCCTTTATGGATTGGTATTTATATCCTGTCATTTGGCCTATATGTTCGTGCAGGTTTTTATGGAGTTCATGACTATTACAAGCATGTTAACAAGCTAAAGAAGCAGGGTGATGAGGTTGCTGTTAAATTTAGGCACAAGTTTATGACAGATAAGTCTGGGGTAGATGGATATATAGCCGGATGCTGGGTAGGAGGAACAATATTCCTATATGCAGTGGGCATATTCTTATAGGACCCATATAGAAAATATAGACTATAATATAGGTAACGAATACCTATAAATGAAAAAGAATCACTATATTAGTGGTTCTTTTTTGCTAGAAAGGGTGTCTTTCAAGAAGAAGTCACCCTTGTATTTATCGTATCTCATATGTTAATGTAAGATATTTAATAAACCCTAAATACACCTGTCACTGAACCCATCACCTTTACTTGGTCTGGTTCAAAGATCATTGGCTCATAGGCAGAATTTTGTGGTATCAGCCATATCTTGCCATTCTTTTTTTCAATGGTTTTAACAGTTGCGCTTTCACCATTAATCAAGGCTACGACAATTTTACCATTATCAGCCCTGGTGTCGGCGGCATCAACTATTATGTAGTCCTTGTCCATTATACCAACATCTACCATACTATCACCCTTGATTTTAAGCATAAAGCAGTCCTTTCCCTTTATATATGCTGAAGGAAGGCCTATATAGTCTTCTATATTCTCTTGGGCTAAAATAGGACTACCAGCTGCAATGCTGCCAACTAGTGGTAGGTTGATTATTTCTGGATTTAAGTTTAGCCTATTAGACTCGTCACTCATGTCTAATATTTCAATGGCCCTAGTCTTACTAGGGTCCTTTCTAATATACTTATTTTTTTCAAGTGTATTCAAAATAGCAAAGACAGTTGAAGTAGACTTGATATCAAGATTTTTACAAATTTCACGTACTGAAGGTGGGTAGCCCCTATCCTTGATATGGGACTTCAAAAAATTCAGTACAGAAAGCTCTTTTTCAGTTAAATTATCGTACATGGCAATCCTCCTATACTATAAGTATAACACACTTAGAACATACGTTCAAGAGGTGTGGCTATATAAGAAAAAATAGCCCTATATTTTAATTGTATAGGACTACTTATTCTTCACTTGTTTATTAAATTGGAATCTAGATATTAAAGATATTTAGTCCTCCCTTTTTTTACCAAGAGGAGTGTCATCATCTAACCAGTTAAAGTTCTCAACAATATCTCTCTTTAGATTCTTCCTATGTGCTGCATATAGTTGGGTAGTGGTAACATTATCATGGTCCATAAGGTTTTGGACATCGTATATGGAAAAACCAGTTTCTATTAGGGATGTAGCAGCTGTTGCCCTTAGCTTATGAGGACTATAACCCTTGTCTCTAGTGGTTTTCATAGCTATAGATGTATACTTCTTTACCAGGTCCCTAATAGATCTAGCAGTCATTCTTTTCTTCTGTAGGGATAGGAATAGGGCATCTTGGTCTTCCTCTCCTATATCACTTGACTTTGGTCTCTCATATTCAATATAATCCTTTACTACTTTTTCGCAGGCTTGATTTATAGGCATAAGGACCTCCTTACCCCTTTTCCTATAAATCATGAATTCTCCTCTAGAAAAATTAAAAGAAGAAATATTAAGTTCTCTTAGTTCATTTAGCCTAAGACCATATGTTACAAATAGGACCAATATTGCCTTATCCCTCAGCTTGGTCTTTAGCCAATAATCTCTTTCCTTATCAGTAAGACCATTGCCATTTTCTACTACGTCAAGCATAGTGGCAACCTCATCTATTTCTAGTCTTTTAATAGCATCTGGTTGGGGTTTAGGTAGCTTTATAGGATTAAAGCCTCCTGTGATATCATCCTTTAGCTGACCATTTCTATATAGAAATTTAAAGAGGGTAGAGATGGATGATTTTTTTCTTGCTAGGGACTTATTGTTATTTTCATAAAGAACCCTGTCAGAGTTAACCTCCTTATAGTAGCGGTTACAGTAGTCGCCAAGGAAGATATTTATATCCCTTGCACTTATTTCAGAGAAGTCGTCCAAGCTTATATCGGATAAGTTTTCTGCATTTGTATACAGGCCTGATTCTATTATATAGTTACAGAAAAATTTTATGTCATTTAAATATGCCCTTCTGGTAGTGACGGCCACGGCCCCCCTCAAGTATATAAAGTAGTCCTTCATAAAAGAAGGAAGCTGTGATTCCAATAAGATACATTCATCCATAACATTGCTATCTCTTATTACAATATTGTTCGGTTTAGACGATTTATTATTTATTTTTTTAGCCATTTCGTTCACCTTTCTTTAGATTGTAAGAAGTTTTCAGAATTTATTAAAATTACTGGACAAATTCTTTTATATAATATACTATTATAGCATATCATTTTTACTACTTGTTAGTATTAGACTAAATTTATAGGTCAATAAAGAAAATGATAAGAAAAAAATATTATCAGGAGGAAAATTTTATGCTAAGATTCGAAAATGACTATTTAGAAGGCTGCCTGCCAGGCGTACTTGACAGACTTGTAAAAACGAACATGGAGCAGACAGCCGGGTATAGGTTAGATGAATATTGTGATAGTGCGACTGAAAAAATTAGACAAGCATGTAAGTCTAGTGACTTGGATGTGCATTATTTCGTTGGTGGGACACAGGCAAATCTAACTGTATTATCTTCAATTATGAGACCGCATGAGGGCGTCGTTTCGCCTGTACTCGGGCATGTAAATATACATGAGTGTGGAGCAATTGAAGGGATCGGGCATAAGGTTATCTCCGTATCTAATGGTGATGAGGTTCTTGATGATGAGGCTAAGCTATATCCAGCTAGCTTAGAAAAATACCTAACAAACTTCTTTGGGCACTGGGATTGGCATAGGGCTCAACCAGGTGCAGTATACATATCCCACCCAACAGAGAGGGGAGTATTGTATACAAGAGATGAATTGATAGAGATTAAATCAATCTGTGACAGGTTCAATTTGCCATTATTTGTTGATGGAGCAAGATTATCCTATGCACTTGCATCAGACCATAACGATATTAGCCTTGAGGATTTGGCTAAGTATACTGATGTATTCTATATTGGAGGAACTAAGTGTGGTGCAATGTTTGGAGAGGCTGTTTGCTTTACTAATGACAAATACAATAAGGGCTTTGCCTGTCTATCTAAGAGTAAGGGAGCCATAATGGCTAAGGGTAGACTCTTGGGTGTCCAGTTTGAATACCTATTTACGGATGATGTATATACAAAGAGTAGTGTAGAGGCTTGTAAGTATGCACTGGAAATAAAGGAAGCCTTTTTGAATAAGAATATAAAGTTTCTTTCAAACTCTTACACTAATCAGCAATTTCCAATATTGACTAAAGACCAGCAGAAGGTATTTGATGATAGGAAAATCAGTTATACAACTGAATCTTATGAAGATGATAATTCAAATGGACTAAGATTTTGTACAAGCTGGGCTTCAAAGAGGGAAGATATAGATTATATACTTGAAACCATTGAAAAACTTTAATCTGAATAAGGTATAAGGAATATATTAAAAAGATAATTAGGATAGAATGAATATTAAAAATTAACGATTTTCTGAAAAAAGTAAATTTAATTAGCTTTTAAGAGCTAATATAAGAGTCCAGGTATACTTTATGTTTACCTGGGCTCTTTTTATCTAATTTTATTTATGATATGAAATATCACTCGTAAAACTTGCATATTGACAAAAAAACGAAAAGAGATTATAGTATTATTAAAGAAAGATTGTATTTAAAAGTTGCAAATTTATATAGTATATGTTTCTATATAAAGCTAGTAATAGCCAATTACTTCTTATTGACAATGTATAAAATGCTTGAAATACATGAGATATTGCATATTCCTGTTTTATGAAAAATATACTTTTAAATTTGCAATTAAAAAATAAATGAAATACTATTTAAAAATAATTCAAAGAGGTGTTTTATATGTGCGTTATAAAAGGTTTAGATAATTATGTTGAGAATAAGAAAGAATTATGTGAAATAAATGATAGTATAGACAGGAGTCTGTTTGGTAAGTATGGTGTAAAAAGGGGACTTAGAGATGAAAAAGGTCAGGGAGTATTAACGGGCCTTACAAATATATCTCATCTTGGTGGTACAAGGCTTGTAGACGGTGTAAAGGTTCCTACAGATGGCTTCCTATTGTACAGGGGCTATGACATTGTTGACCTTGTTCAAGGGGCTATGGGAAAGAGATTTATTTTTGAAGAAGCTACCTACCTATTGTTATTCGGCCAGTTACCTAATAGTCAAGAATTGGATGAATTTAAGTCAATAATTGCTAATGCCATGTCTTTTCCACCTACCTTTACAAGGGATGTAATAATGAAGGCCGCTACACCAGATATTATGAACAATATGACTAGAAGCATATTAACCCTTTCATCTTATGATGATGAGCTTAATAATCTTAGTCTAGAAAACGTTTTAAGACAGTGCATCATGCTTATTGCAACCTTTCCTATGATGGCTGCATACGGCTACCATGCCTATAACCACTATGAAAATGACAATTCTATGTATATACACAGGCCTGATAAGAACCTATCTTTAGCTGAAAACTTATTGAGGATGCTAAGGCCAAACGGAGAATATTCAAAGCTAGAAGCAAGGGCCTTGGATATAGCTCTAATGTTGCATATGGAGCATGGTGGTGGTAATAACTCTACATTTACTACAAGGGTTGTAACATCAAGTGGTTCTGATACATATTCAGCTATTGCAGCAGCAATGTCTTCCTTAAAGGGAAAGAAGCATGGTGGGGCCAACCTAATGGTTATCAATATGATGGATGATATAAAAGAACATGTATCTGATTATGACAATGAGGCGGAAATAGAGGCTTATCTAAGGAAAATTCTAGAGAAGAAGGCCTTTGATAAGAAGGGCTTAATCTATGGTATGGGTCATGCAGTGTACACAATATCTGACCCAAGAGAAGTAGTATTTAAGAGGTTTGTCGAAATGTTAGCCAAGGAGACTAAGCACTGTAATGACCTTAAGTTATATAATAATATAGAGAAGATAGCACCGGGCTTGATACAGGAGTACAGGAATACCCTAAAACCTGTCAGTCCTAACGTGGACTTTTACAGTGGATTTGTATATGATATGCTTGGTATTCCAAGAGAGCTATTCACACCTTTATTCGCAATTGCCAGGATAGTTGGGTGGTCTGCCCATAGAATTGAGGAATTGATATCTGCAGACAAGATAATTAGACCGGCCTATAAGAGTCTCGTAGTTGCGAAAGAATATAAGCCAAGGGAAGAGAGGTAAAATTATAAAATACCCACTATAGACCCTATATAGGATTAATATAGAAAATATAGGTGTCTATATAATACCTTTTGTATATAGATTAATAAGAATAAAATATATGGAAAATAAAAAGGTAGGCGAGCATTTTCATCTAAAAAGATCAAAGGCTTGCCTACCTATATTTATTATATCTAAAAAACTATTGCCAATTACTATTTCTTGAAGAATGCAAGTCCAATGGTTCCAGGTCCTACATGGGTACCTATTGTTGAACCCATAACAGCTACAGGTATACTGTCTATATCCTTACCAAATATATCAGGATACAATTCCTTAAACTTATTCAAGCCTTTTGGATCATTACCTGAATAAAGTAGCATAGCCGGCATATCAGGATCGTAGTCATCAGCTGTCTTGATTACTTCAGCCAACTTTTCCATACCTTTTTTTACACCCCTAGCTTTGGCTAGGACCTCAACCTCACCATTGGTCAATGTACATAGGGGCTTAAGAGACAGGATGGATCCTGCAAGAGCCTGGGCTGCAGAAAGTCTACCTCCCTTGTGTAGGTATTCAAGTGTATCTAATAGGTAGCATATACCTATTTTTTCACGCTTTTCTTCTAATCTCTTTACAATTTCCTCTGGGTCATCTATAGTTTTTGTAAGCTCAAGGGCATATAGAACTAGGATTTTCTCGCCTATAGTTGCACTTAAACTATCAACGAGAAATACCTTGCCTGGGAATGACTGGGCAGCAAGTCTTGCACTAGAATAGGTACCAGATAGCTTAGAAGACAATGTGATTGCAAGGGCTGTGTGACCATTTTTAACAATTTCTTCAAAGGCTTCCTGGAAGGCAAAAGGTCCAACCTGGCTAGTCTTAGGAAGGTCTTTTGATGCCTCTAACATTTCATAGAATGTTTTATTATCTATATCTATACTATCCCTATATTCTGTATCTCCAAAGCTAACGCTAAGAGGGCAGAAATAAAGGCCCAACGCTTTTGCTTCTTCATAAGAGAATTCTGAAGCAGAATCCACGACTATTTTTACACTCATTAAAAATCCTCCTAATTATTTTTATTTACCCAGAAATTTTAGGGCAATAAACTTATTGATCACGTTTATTTAAGACTAGCTTATATTATATCATAAAAATATATCGAAGTGGCAGTATTATAAGCTAATAAATAATATAAGTGGCAAATTGACCAATTTAAGCAAAAAGACCACTATTCGTATTTAAGTATATATAACTATTCCCTAAATATACATTTAAGGAATAGTTATATGTGCTTACCTAACCCCTTTGACTTATATTTTTATACTAGATTGAATTCTATAGAAACTTCCTTATAGAAAGGCTCTGTAGGCCATTCTAAGGTCTTTCAACATAGATTATGGTATCAAAGGTTAAGTCAAATCCTATATGGGCTCCGACTTAACCTATAAACACATCAAGTATCTTAGAAATTATCATAGTTGTAAATGCAAAAAATAATCCTACTGTCAAAAATGAAAATACACTTATCAAGATCTTAAGTAATATAATTTGATACCTTATACCTAATACTATAAAAATTAGGTTTATTATATAGGTCATAATCACAAATACAAATAGTCCTGACCTACTGTTGATTATATCCTCCTTGCTAAGGTCCATATGGCTAGTTATAGAATACATTATGTATATGAATACTATATACCTAGGCCAATTATGCCCTATAAGAGGGTTTAAATTATGGATTATGGCTATGACTATATTGATATAGATATTCAAAGAATCACCTATACTATTTATATTAGACATATAGACCATATTTCGGTTAAAGGTCTGGTAGCTATCCATAAATTCATTTGGCAGTAGAATACGCATTAATAGTATCATACAGCCAGTTCCCACTATTATAGGTGCAATACCGATAAAGAAATTACCTACCATTTGATAAGGACTAGACCTATCACACCTATGGTTGACATAGCCCATTACACCATCATACCTACTCTTATATGGTCTAAATAGGGAGAATTCAACTATTTGATGCCTAAAGATAAGACAGAATAGCATATGGCTAAACTCATGAACAACCGTACCTATAAGACCTGTGAAAACAAGACCATTCATACCAAAGCATCTGTATATATATGTTGTGTTTTTCTTACCTAAAAAGCTAAATATGCTGGCAAGTAGACCCAATACCAAAAGTATTTCTAGACTCAGTATTAGGGCGCTTAAAAGATAGTTACCTAGACTTTCCATCCTAATCCTACCTCCTATCAAGGGCCTCTAATCTGTATATTGGCATGCCTAAGTTCAAAAATCTCTCTTCATACTCAGTTGTAATGTTGCCCTGATAATCACTATTAGCAAGGTCAAGAGATATGTTTTTTAGCATCCAGTCATTTGCTGAGATTTCGTTTAAGCTAAATTCAAATAGGTCCCTGTTATCTGTTTTAAAGTGAATTTGACCCTGCTTTAGCTTCTTCCTATAGAGTTCAAGGAAATTACTATGTGTAAGTCTCCTCTTTGCATTCCTCTTTTTAGGCCATGGATCGCAGAAATTAATATAGACCCTGTCAAGTTCTCCATCAGCGAAATATAGGTCAAATAGCTCTACACTACCCCATAGGAATACTATATTATCAAGATTTAATTTGTCGGCCTTCTCTACAGCCTTGACCAGGACTTCTTCCTTGATCTCAATAGCAATATAATTTATATCCTTGTTGGCCTGGGCCATACTAGTGATAAACTTGCCCCTTCCGGTTCCGACCTCTACATGGATTGGCCTATCATTACCAAAAATTTCCTTCCACTTACCCCTGTGCTTGTCCACCAGGTTATTGTAGATTTGGTCCTTAATGAAGTATCTATTATCAAAGGGGTTAAGATAATCCCTAGAAAGGTCTTCCCTACCTATAGGACTAGCACCTATATTCCTTGTTAAAGAGTTAGATTTTGGACTTTTATAAGTCCCAGATTCTGGTTCAGAGGCCTCTATAACATGCCTTTCCAAGACCTGGCCCACCATTCCATTTATTATATAGTCCTTATATGATAGGAGCTTCTGGTCAGCCCCCCTTACTCTACGTCTTCTCATACTTACTCCTTTAATATAATTAGTTTGTTATGTAATAGCCCCTAGACCTAAATTAGACCTTAGAGACAATTTAACTTTCTATATTTTTATTATAACATGGTCATTTACAATAGGCAAAAAAATACCGTAGTCTGATTACAGTCTACGGTATTAATTAAATCAAATTTTAGTGACAGCCTGAGCAAGTTCCACAACCGCTCTGCATATCCTTCATCTTTTCAGGTATAACTCTAAAACCGCTGTTCATATCCTGTATTACCATATCGCCGAATTCTTGGTACTCTTGAGCATCCATGATAAATTCAATATCTTCAACTACACAAGATACGTCACTGTCCTTCTTTTCATCTAGAGCTAAACCAAATGATGGTCCAGAACAAGCTGCTCCAGCAAAATACATTCTTACTGAAGCTGGCTGGTCTGCCTGTTCAGCTATTATTTCTTTTAAAACATTTATAGCCTGCTGTGGTGCATCTACTTTCATTTCTTTATACCTCACTTTTCATTATTTTAATTACTTGTATTAATTATATATCCATATAGGTAAGTAAATAATCAATAATATATTTTAAAACTAAGCTTATTATATCATAAAAATTACTATTTTGCATTTGTTTTTATGTCTATTATAGCCTTATATTGGGTACTCTACTAGATAACCGCTAGCCAATGATTCCTTTACATCAATAACCCTCTGGTTTTTAGATCCCCTATACTTAAGCTTAATATCCCTCTTGTCTATTTCAAATCGGCCATCTATTAGGACGTCTACCTCTTTAAGAAGGGCTAATTTTTTTGGATTTTTTATAGCATCTTCAAAAATGTCCCCAGTCCATAACCATATATCCTTATTTGGATGGGCCCCATTTACCTTTTTGAGTAAATCTAGTAATGAAGAGTCCATAGTTTGCTGAAGAGGCTCTCCTCCAAGTATATTTAGGCCCACAACCATAGGATTAGATACAAGGTCTAGGAAGTATTTTTCAGTTTCGTCCGTCCAGTCATCACCGTAATTAAAGTCCTGCTGGTCCTTGTTAAAACAACCCTCACAATTGTGACTACAACCAGAAACAAACAGACTTACCCTGATTCCTGGACCGTTGGTTACATCTAGTTTTCTTATCTTACTGTATTTCATCTCTACTCCTTAATCATAGATACGAATAAGATGGCAAAAGGTAACCTCTTGCCATCAAATATCATAATATATATTATATATGTTTGGTATCAAAACTTATAAGTGTAAAACCCTGTCTCCAATTTCTTGAGTCCTACCTTTGTTCCAAAAATTAGTTCCAATATATCCACAAGTACGTCTCATTACCTGCATTTCGTCCCTATCCTTGTTACCACAAGAAGGACAATACCAGTCTAGATTTTCATCTAGCTGCATTTCACCGGTATAGCCACACTCATAGCATACATCTGGCTTTGTATTAATTTCAGCATACTGAATATTGTGGTAGATAAAGTTTATTACCTGCTCTACAGCCTCTGGATTCCTAGTCATATCTGGGACTTCTATGTATGATATACAGCCACCAGTAGAAATGCCATGGAACTGTGACTCAAACTGAAGTTTGCTGAAGGCATCTATTTCTTCAAGGACATTTACATGGTAAGAATTTGTATAGTAAAGCTTATCTGTCACACCTTCTATCTCTCCAAACCTTGCCTTATCTATTCTACAGAATCTGTAAACTAGAGATTCTGCTGGTGTTCCATAAAGACTGAAGCCTAGACCAGTTTCATTTCTCCATCTATCACATGCATCCTTCATATGTCTCATTACATCTAGGGCAAACTTTTCTCCTTCTGGTGTAGTATGGCTAACACCTAGCATAGCATAAACCATTTCGTATATACCAACATAGCCAAGAGAAAGTGTGGAATATCCATTCTTTAGCAAGGAATCAATTTTTTCGCCCTTTTCAAGCCTAGCTATCGCTCCATGCTGCCAGTGTATAGGTGATACGTCAGAAAGTGTTCCTAGTAGCATTTCATGCCTTCTAAGTAGGGCATCCTTACACAACTCTAGTCTCTGGTCTAGTATATTCCAGAACTGCCCCATTCTACCACCTGAAATAATAGCTATCTGTGGTAGGTTTAGTGACACAACCCCCTGGTTGAATCTTCCGTACCACTTGTAATTGCCATCCTCATCCCTCCATGGAGATAGGTGGGACCTACAACCCATTGGTGGGAATGTACAACCTTCATAGTTCATTTTCATTATCTTAGCACTCTGGTAGTCTGGTACTAGTCTCTTAGCAGTACATTCAGCTGCCATCTTTGTTATATAGTCATATTTTCCACCTTCAAGGCAGTTGTTTTCATCCAATAGATAAACTAGCTTAGGGAAGGCTTCACCTACATTTTGTCCCTTGTAGTTCTTCATACCCTCTAGCCTTTGCTTAATCATCTCTTCGCATATTAGGGCCATTTCCTCTTCGTACTCATTACCATCTTCGATTTCAAGGTAAATAGTTGCGAATGGGGCCTGACCATTTGTCGTCATCAGGGTTGAAAGCTGGTACCTGATAGTCTGAACTCCATCCTTTAGGTCCTTTAACATCATATCGTTAGCTAGGTCTAGGGCTAGTTCTTCGTCCTTGTACTTGTCTAGGTAGAAATTATAGAACTTGTCCTTAGTCTTTCTTAGGTACGGTGCTAGGTGCTTTATAGTTATACTCTGACCACCGTACTGGTTGCTAGCAACCTGGGCCATTATCTGTGTAGTTACTGTACAAGCAGTAGAAAATGACTTTGGACTTTCTACCATCTTTTCGTTTATAACAGTACCATTATCTAACATATCCTCTATGTTTATTAGACAGCAATTGAATATTGGCTGTAGTGTATAATCCATATCGTGCCAATGGATAGCACCCTCATCATGGGCCTGAACTATATGTGGTGGTATAAGCTTTCTTCTAGCAATATCCTTTGATACTTCGCCTGCAATCAAGTCTCTCTGAGTTGAGCATATAACAGCATTCTTATTTGAGTTTTCCATCATAAGGTCTTCATTAGACTTTCTCATCAGCTTAAGTATAGAGTCGTCAGTAGTATTTACCTGTCTCTTGAACTGCTGAACAGCTCTGTATCCTTCGTAAGCCCTTGCTGTTTCACTATGGTTATAGTGGATTAGTCTATCATATACAAAACCTTCTATCTTGTAGATTGTTGGTGTTTCATCTAACTTTAAAAAATGATTTTCGCAGTCTCTAGCTACTGCTTCAGCTATATCTGGATGGTAGAGACCACTACCATTTTTCATTGCTTTCTCTATTGCTATTCTTATTTTCGATCGGTCAAAAGGAACAGTAGTCCCATCTCTCTTAATTGCGTACATATAATTCACTCACTTTCATCTTTATCTTCGTAATTTATTTCTAACACATTATCACCATATCCAAAAATAAAAAGTATAATCATCTGTCTTTAAAATTTCTAATAAAAAATTGCTTAAAATATGTCTTCAAACAGATATAATATACTTGAACTATTGATATACACTATATTGTGTTATTCTTTATTTAAATACAACATATAGATTATATATTTTTTGTAGATACAATATGTTGTGTCTTCGCTATATAGTATAAGACATTTTAGAAAATAAAACAAGACCATATTTTAGGTTAAAAATGATGGCAAAATAGTCAAACTTTAGATAATAATGTTGGGTATGGTACCATAACTATCATAACATATAGCATTAAACTTTTTGCACTTTATGCTACCAAGATTAATTAATAAATTAAGGTGAAAAAACTGTGAAAATTTTTATTATTTTTTATATATAACACTATATATTGATTCCTTAACCGGGTAAGTCCGGCTCTTAACTACTAAATATGCTATTTCAAACATGTGAAAATAGTAAAAACCACAACTTTTAGTGATAGAAAAGTTTCATTATGAAGTGATTGGAGTATCCTATCTTATATTATTATAGTTTGTGGCTAATAATCTATAAGTGTGTTATAATGCAGTAAGTAAATATATATTAAATTAGGAGGATATTATGGAGATTTTAGAAAATGAACAGCAAGTCTATGATAAATTAGACTCTCTAGGTGTAGAATATAAGGTAATTGAACATGAACCCCTTTTTACAGCTGAAGATATGGATAAGATAGCTGATAGGGCTCCAGGAATTCAGTGCAAGAACCTCTTCTTAAGAAATGCCAAGGGAAACAAGTATTACCTAATCACTGCTGAACATATGGCAGATATAGATATGGTTGATATCAGGGCAAAGATAGGTTCTACAAGATTATCCTTTGGATCACCTCAAAGGCTTATGAAGGTTTTAAAGCTTGAGCCAGGATCTGTAAATCCCTTCTCTCTTATTAATGATACAAACAAAGAGGTCCAGTTCTTTTTAGATAAGAACCTTATGACAGACCAACAGCTTAACTTCCACCCTAATGTAAACCATAAGACGGTAAATATATCTTTTGAGGGTTTAAAGAAATATCTTTCTTCAATAGGAGTAGTAGTAAATACAATAGACCTTTAATCTTATATATTTAAGATAGGTTAACAATATATATGGTAGAGATAATTTTACGTAAATAAAAAAGTAAGTAGGACTATTTATCCTTCTTACTTTTTCTTTGTATACATAGATGCTCTTAGGTATTTTCTAGGTAATCTAAGATTAATCAGAAGACATTATAAGACACATTCTTTATGCTACTCACTATACGCTTAAATACATAACTATAAGATATTCATCTGTTGCAGGGCCTTTAAAGATCCCATTTTTGAGTGGTCATATGTCATACCGCCTTGGAAATAAACATTATAAGGTGGCCTAATTGGTCCATCAGCACTTAATTCTATTGATGATCCCTGGACGAAGGCTCCTGCTGCCATAATTACCTGGTCATCATAGCCAGGCATATCCCATGGTACTGGTGTTACATATGAATCTACTGGTGCTGCAGCTTGAACACCTTCGCAGAACTTGATCAATTCGTCTGCACTATGAAGCTGGACAATTTGTATAATATCACTTCTCTCAGCATCGTAGGCAGGATTGACCTTGTAGCCAAGTTTTTCATAGAGTCTTGCACAAAAGATTGCCCCCATTATAGCCTGAGATACTACATAAGGTGCTATAAATAAGCCTTGAAGTATTGATCTGGTAGTTCCAAAGGTAAGCCCACATTCTTTACCAATTCCTGGACAAGTCAACCTATAGGCAATTAATTCAATTACATCAGACCTACCTACTATATATCCACCCGCCAGAGCAAGACCTCCACCAGGATTTTTTATTAGAGACCCAGCCATTACATCTGCTCCTACATCAGTGGGCTCAAGAGTTTCCAGAAATTCACCATAACAGTTGTCAACCATGACAATAAGGTCAGGTTTTACTGACTTTACGGCTTCTATAGCTTCCTTTATATCCATAATAGTTAGGGATTTTCTCCAGGCATAGCCCTTTGACCTCTGAATCATTATTAGCTTAGTTTTTTCGCTGATGGCTGCCTTTGCTGCTTCAATGTCGATGTCTCCATTTTCCAGAAAGTCCACCTGCTTGTAGGTAACACCAAATTCCTTTAGGCAGCCCTTCTCTTCTCTTATCCCAATTACACCCTGAAGTGTATCATAAGGTGCAGAGGTAATAGATAGTATTTCATCTCCAGGCCTAACTATACCCTGAACAGTTAGGGAAAGGGCATGTGTACCATTTACTATCTGGGGTCTAACAAGGGCATCCTCAGCATGGAATACATTGGCATAGATTTCCTCTAATTTTTCACGGCCAATATCATTATAGCCATAGCCAGTAGTCCAATTGAAGTGGTTATCACTAAGGTTGGCTTCCTGCATGGCATTTAAGACCTTCAACTGGTTGTACTCTCTTATTTCCTTTATCCTATCGAACTGGGCCTTTATTTCCTGGTCGACCTCCTTGGACAGGTCAAATATTTTCTTATCTATACCATATTTACTCAATAAGAGCTCTTCGGTTTCTTTTAACATTATATTTCTCCTTTTTCTTCAAAGCCTTGACTAGCCATGAATTCTCTTATAATTTTTAACTGGTCATCTAGAGATTTTACCTTATCAATGTCAAGCCATAGGGCCTTTGGATACCTCTTGAACCATGTTATCTGTCTCTTAGCATATCTTCTAGAGGACTGTTTAATGGATGCTTTTGCATCCTCTAGACTAATTAGTCCCTCAAAATAGTCTAGAATCTCCTTATAGCCTATTCCCTGCATAGATGTAATTTCCTTTGTATATCCCATCTTGTGTAGGGCCTCTACCTCATCAAGAAGACCCTGTTCAAACATAAGGTCTACCCTATTGTTAATACGGTCATATAGGTGGCCCCTATCTCTATTAAGAACAATAATATGGGCTTGATAATTTTCGTTAAGTTTCAAGTCGCTTGAAAAGTCCCCAAGCTGACCACCAGACCTATAGACCTCAATAGCCCTTATAAGCCTTTTTGAGTTGTTTTTATGGATACGCATAGCAGTTTGGGGTGATAAATCCTCAAGCATTGAATAAAGGTAGTCGCTCCCCTTTTCCTTTAATATGTCTTCCAGCTCCTTCCTTATACCTGGATCAGCCTGGGACTGACCAAAGTCCATATTAAAGATGATAGAGTTTAGGTAAAGTCCCGTTCCTCCTGTGATTATCGGGAGTTTGCCCCTTGAATAGATATCCTCTATTATAGACTTTGTGGCATTTTGGAAGTCTGATACAGAGAAATCCTCATCAGGTTCAATTATATCAATCATATGGTGGACGACCCCATCCATTTCTTCAGGTCTTACCTTAGCGCTGCCGATATCCATATACTTGTAAATCTGCATTGAGTCTGCAGATATTATTTCACCATGAAGGCTCTTGGCCAATTTTATGGAGAGGTCGGTTTTACCGACTGCTGTAGGACCTGTGAGTATAAGTATTGGTATTATATTTTCCATACTTTTTCCTTTCTGGGGTTAGGTCCCCTACATTTTTCTCTTAAACATCTTTTCCATATCGTACTTGGTCATAGATACCATAACAGGTCTTCCATGAGGGCAAGTATATGGATTGTCACATTTTTTTAGTGACTCTAGAAGGGCAATCACTTCATTATAATCAAGCTTGTCGTTAGCCTTTATGGCCGACTTACAAGCTATTTCAGCAATTTCGTCATACTTGCTGTCATAAATACTATCTCTTTTAGATGCTTTTTCAAGGTCTGAAAACTTGTCTATAAGTTCATATATAAACCTCTCTGATTCCGGCCTTCCAAAAGTATTTGGCAAGCCTCTTACGCTAATATTCTTGTGTCCAAAGGTTTCGACTATAAAGCCATACCTTTCGAATAGGTCTATATTCCTTGTGGCTATTTCCATGTCAGTTGGAGATAGATCCATTATAATTGGATCTAGTAGGTACTGAACCCTAATGGAATCAGACTTGAAGGATTTCATGTACATTTCAAACCTAACTCTTTCATGGGCTGCGTGCTGGTCCATCATATATAGTTGGTCAGACTTAGAAAAAAGAATATAAGTATTGAATACAATGCCTATATAGTTGAGTCCATCGAAGTCGTGTCTAATTGAAGTG
>NZ_CDRRTB010000003.1:0-48091 GCF_977045075.1 Peptostreptococcus sp.
GGAGAGTCAGCAATCCTGTTTGACCAGTACTACCCCCTTGATATAGACATGGGATCAATGTTTGATAAGGAAAATGAAATTGCCTACAAGCTGTGCGAAGACATTGCCTTCATTGAAAAAAAGCTTGGGGTAAAGTTTAAGTGCTTTTACGTGCTATGCCAAAATAATCATCTAGTTGTAAGAAAAATTGAGGTCCTTAAAGATTCTAAGAGGAAGGATATAGACCTTGTAGTAGATATAGAAATAATGGAATTATTAAATTTAAATAAGGATAGGTACAGCCTAATATATAAGAGGGGACAGGTGGATGAAAACGACATGGTTGACCTAGAGGTTTGCCTATTTCCGAATTATTTATACAGTATAGTAAGGGCTATAGAAAAAAATGCCAAGCTAAGGTGTAAGGCTATATACAGCAACTACCAGCTGGCAAGCCACTTTATAGAGGCTAAGGACAACTACTTTGCCCTGATGGAGGTCAGGGAGGAGGACCTAGTCTTAACCATTCTCGAGGGGGAAGGTATCAAGAGTTCTATAGTTGTTGACCAGTCCTACAGGGATGAAAACTTTATAGCCTACCTAAATAGCCAGGGCAGGATATTGGTATTTGGTGACTACAGGGGCCAAAGGTTTAAGGACCTAATAGGGACGCTTACAAATATGGAGACCCTAGATGATTATAGGCCTAATATTTATGGGAAAATCCTAGCCTACAAGGGCCAGTCCCTGATAGGGGGGAAGTCCAAGAAGGGAGGTCTGGTAGACCATTACCTAGAAAGTGTGAGAGGGTCAAGGCTAAATATCTACATGATGAGATTCATGGTACTTGTATTAGTCCTATTTGTACTTATGGGGGTCAGGACACTTATGGACAAGAGGAGCCTATATAGAGAACTGGAAGAGGCCAGGTCCCAATCTATATCCAGGGAGGCAAGCAGGACTGACAGACCTAAGAAAATTGATAAAAATATATACGGGCTCGATATCATCAAGGTATACGAAATCCATAAAAAGCTAGGAAACACGGTGAAAAAGATGGATTATGACAAGTATAGGCTCCTTGTAGACCTAGAGCTAGATGATAGGTCAAAGGTAAGTGGACTCAGGAATGACAAGCTCTTTGATAAGGCCAGCATCCTTTCAATTAGCAAGCTGGAATACTATGTGGAAAAGGAAGTTGAACGCAAGAAGGAAAGAAAGCCAGACCCCGGTCAGGACAGCCAGGACCAGGATGGCCAGGATATCAATACCAAGCCAGAGGATAAGTATGAAATAGTCAAGGAAAAGGTAAAGAAAAAGGCCTACAAGTACCTAGTCAAACTAGAAATAAGGAACTGACTCTTGGGACAGGATGCCATAGGAGGATAAGGATGAGAATAGATAAAAACATATTGTACATACTGGCATTTTTTGGACTTATGCTCATAGTTAACAGCCTTCTAATAAGCCCCATGAAGGAAGAAAATAGGGACTTGGCCCTCCAGATAGAAAGCATAAAAAATAATGATAGTCCTGATGACCAGGATATGGCGAGGTCTATTAGGAGGTCGAAGAAGGGGTCTGATATGGCTAGGGACCTTGGCCTATATGAAATATCCAGCAAGGACCTTTCTATTGAGTCTATGGATGTCATAGAGGGAAATGAATACAGGCAGTATGAAATAAGCCTATCTGGCAAGGGAGACTCACTTTTGAAGTTTGTCCAGGGTCTAGAAACAATGGACAAGAGGCTGGTTGTAGACAGTATTTCCTACGATGGTCAGGGCCAATCTAAATATGTAATAAAGCTGCATTTTTTTGATTAGAAGATATCTAGTAATTAATATAATTAAGACTATATTGTCAGATTAAATTGACTGTGATATAATTTAAAGTATTGTTTATTATTTTGTAGTAGGACTTGTGTTCGTATATATTTAATAAAGCAATATTTATGTGTGAAATGTCTTTTAATAGAAAAAAGTAGGGAGCAGTTGCATATGTTGAATAGAAACGATTTGTGCCATTGTGGAAGTGGTAAAAAATATAAAAAGTGTTGTATGGACAAGGATCTGGCAGACCACAGGATGGTCTTGGGCCAGAAGACTCTGCACGACAAAAAGCAGAAGGCAAACGAGGCATACTCAAGAGCGATTATTGGACTTAGTGAGTCTCTGGAGGACCTAATTGAGAGAGATGAGAACTTTGCCAGCAAGGAAGAGGAAGCAAGAAATATATTCTTTGATAATATGATTGTCAACAATATAGCATCAAACAGGTTCTTTGCCTCATACTTCTCATACGACTATATGGTTGATGGTGAAAATACACCTGCCATGTATGTATTAGGTCATAAGAAATTTAGTAAAAGTGATAGGGAAATAGTAGTTAACTGCCTTAACTCTCATCCAAGCTTGTTTGTTATTGATAGCTTTGAGGGTCTAGAGGTGGTTATTAGGGATGTCTTTACTGGTATCCAGTACTATACTCTTGATGCAGAAATATTGGCAGGATTTGAAGTTGGCCAATACCTATTGGCTAGGCCAGTAAGGGTTGGAAATATATACGTATTGACTGATTTAACTATCAGAATACAGGAGGATGCAAAGGACTACATCTATAATGATGTAATGAAGGAGTACAAGGGTGATGTGAACAACATAGCTAATATAGACTACTTTGTATCTATAAATTCCCTATACTTCTATAAGCATATGCTGAACCTGTTACAGATGAGTGACTATAAGGATGACATGATGGAAGAAAGCCTACATGACCTAGAGTCTGATGAAGAAGCTGGGTCAGCTTCAAACCTAGAGGACCTGCTTAGGTCAAAGATTGAAGAGGAAGATATCCTAGCAAGTGTAATGGACCTATGGTCAGAAATTTCATCCAAGCTAAATTTAGCAGGGGCAGAAAATGGATGGGCTTCAGGACTTGAATACTATTATAGGAAGTCTATAGGCCAGAGTATTACCCAAAACTCTATAGCTCAGAAGTATGATGTTAGCACTAGTACCCTAGCCAAGAGAAATAAGGAAATACTGGCAGTTGTTGAAGGTGAATAGGAGGAAATATGCAGTTAAAAGTAGGGAATAGTATACCGGTATCTACTAATTTTATAAAATCACATCCAGCTATACCAGTTTACAATGGTGAGGAGAGTATAGAAAACCTATTTGCTGTTATCTACCATATAGAAATTGGATACAATAAGGATGGTAGACAGGAAGTTCTTCAGTATGTGATAGTTGACTACAAGGAATACTCACTGGCACCTGACAACAAGGGCGCTATAATAGATATAGCCAATCAGTATTGTAGGGACAAGGGCATTGAAGACAATGAAAATCTTGAAATCAAGCTGCTTGACGATGAAATAGCTGAAAACTTTATTGAGAAGATATTCAATAATATGAAGGTTATAAGAGGCTTGATTACTAAGGACTAAGCCAAATCAATGAGATGATAAGACTAAATTACAGTATTTCTTTTGTGATTTAGTCTTTTTTATATATTTTGGAAGGTCAGTATTTAGGTATAGCCAGCCTATTTTAAGCTTGCTAGACCAATAGTCCGCGACCGGACAAGGAGGAAGTATGTTAAGAGTATCTAATATAAAAATTGATATAGACCAGCCAATAGACCTAGTCAGGTCCAAGCTGTGCAAAAAACTAAGAATCCATGATTCTGATATTATTGACTACAGCATCTACAAGGAATCAATCGATGCCAGAAAAAAAGACCAGATTAGCTTTGTCTATACCGTAGATGTAAGTCTTAAATCAGAGAAAAAAATCTTGGCAAGAAAGCCAAAAGATACAGTATTTATAGAGTCAAACAGGTACCAAGATGTTAAATCAGGCCGAGAAAACATGGAAAATCCACCCCTTGTAGTCGGTGCGGGACCAGCAGGACTTTTTGCCAGCTTAGTTCTAGCCCAGAGAGGCTATAGGCCAATCTTGTTGGAAAGGGGCCAGGATGTTGATACTAGGACTGCCGACATAGACAAGTTTTGGGAGACGGGCATCCTAAATGATAGGTCCAATGTCCAGTTCGGCGAAGGAGGGGCAGGTACCTTTTCTGATGGTAAGTTGACAACTAGGATAAAGGATATCAGGAGTGAAAAGGTCTTAAGAGAGTTCGTACTAGCAGGAGCACCAGAGGATATACTTTATTCCCACAAGCCACATGTTGGCACAGATATATTAAAAAATGTTGTGAAAAATATTAGGGCGGAAATAATCCGTCTAGGTGGGCAGGTTAGATTTTCTAGCCAGTTGACTGATATAAGGCTAGAGGCTGACAAGCTAGTGTCTATAAGAGTAAATGACCATGAAGACCTAGCCTGCCAAGAACTAATACTCGCAACAGGCCATAGTGCCAGAGATACCTATAGGATGCTAAATTCAAGAGGAATATATATGGAGCAGAAGCCCTTTGCAATCGGGGCTAGGATCGAGCATCCCCAAGACCTAATCAACAAAGCTCAATACGGAAAATTTGCAGGACATGAAAGGCTGGGTGCAGCAGACTATAGGCTGACTAGTCAGGTAGAAAATGGTAGAAGTGTGTATACTTTTTGTATGTGTCCGGGAGGAAGTGTAATAGCCTCAGCTAGTAGTCAGGGACACCTTGTTACAAACGGTATGAGTGAGCATGCTAGGGACCTAGAAAATGCCAATAGTGGACTTTTGGTCAACATCACAACAGATGACTATGAATCAGACCACCCTCTAGCAGGTATAGATTTTCAGGAAAAATATGAGGCTATGGCCTTTGAACTTGGGGGCAGCAATTACCAGGCCCCTTGCCAGCTAGTTGGAGACTTTTTAGCGGGGAGACCATCTGTGGAACTTGCTAGTGTAAGGCCATCTTATAAGCCAGGTGTAAGGCCTACTGACCTAGCCCTTTGTCTGCCGGACTTCGTAGTGGAGGCTATGAGAATGGGTATTTTGGATATGGACAAGAGGCTCAAGGGCTTTGCCATGTCGGATGCAGTCCTTACCGGTGTGGAGACTAGGTCATCAGCCCCAGTTAGGATAAATAGGGACAGGAATAGTCTCAAGTCCTTAAATATAAGCAACCTTTACCCCTGTGGTGAGGGGGCAGGCTATGCAGGTGGCATAGTAACTGCCGCAGTCGATGGTATAAAGTGTGCAGAAAAAATAATTGAAAAATATTCGCCTTTAGATACCAAAAATGGTGACTAGTGGTATAATAGAAATAATAGATTTTTTATTATGGTAATAAAACGGCTGTGGTAGAGTCGTCTAATAAATAAAAGGTAATAGAGGAGGCAATATGAGTAATATTAAATTTGATTACAGTAAGGCTGAGAAATTTTTAGCTAAGAGAGAGGTAGAGGCTATGCAACCATTTGTTGACCTAGCACATGACCTATTGCATGAGGGTAGGTCTTTAGGTAATGACTACATTGGTTGGATTGACCTTCCAGTTAACTATGACAAGGATGAATTTGCCAGAATTAAGAAGGCTGCAGACAAGATTAAGTCTGATTCAGAGGTATTGGTAGTAATAGGTATAGGTGGTTCTTACCTAGGTGCCAAGGCAGCCATAGAAATGTTGGGTAAAAATTTCAAGAACAATCTGAGTAAGGAAGAGAGACAGGCTCCAGAAATATACTTCGCAGGTAACAGTATTAGTTCTTCCTACCTACTAGACCTGTTAGACCTAGTAAGGGATAGGGACTATTCTGTAAATGTAATATCTAAGTCTGGTACTACAACTGAGCCAGCCCTTGCCTTTAGAATTTTCAAGGAAGACCTAGAAAAGAGGTATGGTAAGGAAGGTGCAGCCAAGAGAATATATGCAACTACAGATGCAAAGAGGGGGGCTCTAAGGAGCCTAGCTGAAGCAGAGGGTTATGAAACATTTGTAATACCAGATGATGTAGGTGGTAGATTTTCAGTTTTAACTGCAGTTGGACTACTTCCAATTGCTGCGGCAGGCTTTGATATAGATGCCATGATGAAGGGGGCAGCAGATGCCAGAGAGGAATACTCTGTCAAGGATCTTGAAAAGAACCAGGCCTACCAATATGCTGTTGCAAGGACAGTTTTACAGAGAAAGGGTAAGGAAACCGAGCTATTGGTAAACTACGAACCACAGCTACAGTACTTCGCTGAGTGGTGGAAGCAGCTATTTGGTGAGAGTGAAGGTAAGGACCAGAGGGGGATATTCCCAGCATCAGTAAATTTCTCAACTGACCTACACTCAATGGGTCAGTATATACAGGATGGTAGAAGATTTATCTTTGAAACTGTAATCAATGTAGAAAGCCCAAGAAGAGACATAGAAATAAAGTTAGACAAGGATGACTTAGACGGCCTTAACTACCTAGCAGGCAGAACTGTGGACTTTGTAAACCACAAGGCCTTCCAGGGAACACTACTAGCCCATACTGATGGTGATGTGCCAAACTTAGTCTTAAACATTGCTAGACTAGATGAATACACATTTGGCCAGATGGTATACTTCTTTGAAAAGGCTTGTGGTATAGGCGGTGTCATCCTAGGAGTTAACCCATTTAACCAGCCAGGAGTAGAGGACTACAAGAAAAATATGTTCGCCCTACTAGGTAAGCCAGGCTATGAGGAAGAAAAGGCAAGATTAGAAGCTAGATTATAGTTTTCATAGGCCCAAAATATAATATAGGAAATGATGACCTCTTGATTGGTTTAATTGACCAGTCAAGAGGTTTTATGTGTTGTTAGGGGCTGTTCAATATGTTATAATAAAGGTTAGTAGCAATTTTATATTAGATTGGAGATTAGTTATGGCGAAAAGTATGACAGGATTTGGTATAGGCGAATTTAAGGACCAATACTACAATCTTTCGGTTGAATGCAAAACAATAAATCACAAGTATTTAGACATAAATCTTAGGATACCTAGGAAGCTATCTTTTTTAGAAGATAAGCTGAGATTTTTAATCAAGGACCACCTTGGAAGAGGTAGGGTTGATATATTTGTTAAGTTCGAGACTGTTACTTCTGTCGGGTCCCAACTAGTATATGATGCTGAATTAGCTAAGCAGTACTACCATATTCTTAAGAATATCAAGAGTGACTTTGGCTTGGAAGAGCCTATTAGTCCTGTTGATATAGCTAAGTTCCCAGATGTAGTAAAGATTACAGAGGCTGAGGACGATGAGGAAATATTATGGAATATGTTGTCTGACGCTGCCAACAAGGCCCTAGAAAACCTATGCAATATGAGGATTATAGAGGGAAAGAAGCTAGAAAAGGATATACTTGCTAGGGCAGACCTATTGGAAAGGGCTGTATGTGACCTAGAAAAGTATACTGCTACTATTGAAAAAGAATACAAGGACAAGCTGTATGCCAGAATAAGCGAGCTCTTAGACGATCCTAAGGTGGTAGACGAGTATAGGCTAGCCCAAGAAGTGGCTATATATGCTGACAAGTCAAATATTACAGAGGAAATAGTTAGATTTAAGAGCCATATAAACCAGTTGAGAGATACTGTGACAGCAGATGAATCTGTTGGTAGGAAGATGGACTTCCTAATTCAAGAAATGAATAGGGAAGTAAATACCATGGGATCAAAATCATCCGATGTCTCTATAGCCAACCTGGTTATCAATATGAAGGCTGAATTAGAAAAAATCAGGGAACAGGTCCAGAATATAGAGTAGTTTGGGGGATAATATGATTAATAAAAAGGGTTTATTACTTGTTGTATCTGGTCCAAGCGGGACTGGAAAAGGAACTATATGTAAGGATATAGTTGCCAAACATGAGGATATCAACCTATCTATATCAGCAACCACTAGAAATCCTAGGGTTGGTGAAGTAGAGGGCAAAAGCTATTTCTTCAAGACCAAGGAAGAATTTGAAGCCATGGTGGACAGGGGGGAATTCCTGGAACATGCCATGATTTATGACAACTACTATGGTACGCCTAAGAAGGCTATTTTTGACGAACTTGATATGGGTAGAGACGTGATTCTAGAGATAGAAATGCAGGGGGCTATGCAGATCAAGGAAGTATATCCACAGGCTGTATTTATATTTGTACTGCCACCGAGTCTACAGGAATTGAGAAACAGGATAGTAGGAAGGGGCACAGAAACAGAGGAGCAGATAGAAAAGAGATTTAACAGTGCTTACGATGAAATTAAGCTCCTTGGGGACTATGACTACTTCATATTTAACAATATAGTGGAGAAGTCTTCAGAGGAGATTTTAAATATATTAGAGGTTGAAAAGAACAAGGTCAGTAGATACAAAAAAGATATATTAGATATGTTTGAGAAGGAGATAAAAAATGTTAAAACCATCATTAAATGATATAGTAGAAAAGATAGATAATAGGTACTACCTAATAGCGACAGTTTCAAAGAGGGCAAGAGAGCTAGTTAACAAGGAAGATGCCCTTATAGACATTGATGAAAAGGCTAAGCCAGTAGTAATAGCCAGTGAAGAGGTAATAGCTGGTAAGGTAGGCTATAGACTACTTACTGATGATGAAATAGAGGCCAAGGAATTGGCCCACAAGCTAGCCCAGGAAAAGAAATTATTAGAACAGGACTAATAGGCAGGCTGTGAATAGGGGCAGGAATACACAATTGCTTCAAAATCACAGCAGAACAACTATATAAATTTAATGAAAAACTATGTAAAAGGAGTCTATTAATATGTTAAGTAATAAGACTATTATAGTAGGTGTTACAGGCGGCATAGCAGCTTACAAGGCCTGTGATGTCGTAAGTAAATTGAAAAAGTTGAATGCAAATATCCATGTCATAATGACTGAGTCTGCCTGTGAATTCGTACAGCCAATGACCTTTCAGACTTTGAGTAATAATTTTGTTATAAATGATATGTTCAAAGAACCCAAGACTTGGGAGGTCGAGCATATAGAGCTGGCCAAGAAGGCGGATGCCTTTTTGATTGTACCAGCAACAGCAAATTTTATAGGTAAGCTGGCAGCCGGCATAGCTGATGATATGCTTACTACTACGGTAATGGCCACAAGAGCACCAGTGATAATTGCACCAGCCATGAATACGAATATGTATACAAATAGGATAGTCCAGGCAAATATGGACAAGCTGGGGGACCTAGGTTATAGGTTTATAGACCCAGCGTCAGGAAGATTGGCATGTGGAGATATAGGTGCGGGTAAGCTGGCTGATGTAGATGATATTCTAGCCTTTATAGTCGACTTTTTTGAAAAGGAGTCTGAAGCTAAAGACTTGGCTGGCAGGAGGATAATGATAAGTGCCGGACCTACCATAGAGGCCATTGACCCAGTTAGGTATATCACTAATAGGTCTAGTGGTAAGATGGGCTATGCAATAGCCAAGAGGGCAGTTGCCAGAGGTGCCCAGGTTACCCTTGTATCAGGTAAGACTGACCTAGAGGTTCCAGAGGGACTTGCAAAGTTCATAAGCATTGAGAGTGCAGATGACCTGTATGAAAACCTAGTAGGAGAGTTTGACTCTAATGATGTTGTTATTCAGAGTGCTGCTGTGGCGGACTACAAGCCAAAGTCATATTCAGATAAGAAGATAAAAAAGAAAGATTCAGACCTGAGGATAGACCTATGTAGAAACAAGGATATAGCCCAGGAACTAGGCAAGATAAAAGGAAACAAGGTCTTGGTTGGCTTTGCTGCCGAAACAAATGACGTCTTGGAGAATGCGGCCAAGAAGATTAAAAAGAAGAATCTTGACTTTATAGTAGCCAATGACCTGACAATGCAGGGGGCTGGCTTTAGTACAGAAACAAATATAGTTAAGATAATTGAAGCCGATGGAAGGATAAAGGAATATCCAAAGCTACTGAAGTCTGAAGTAGGAGACATAATATTGGATAAGGTAAGAGATATATTAGAAAATAAGTAGGATTGAAGATAGCTAAATGTAAATGTTGACCCTTTACCATTTAGCTATTTTTACGATTTTACAAGTAACCAAGGGGGGAGATGGAAGATGTATATAGACTTAATACTTAGGAATATGAGCAGGTTCGCTGATATGCTATTCACATATAGGCTTCCATCTGACCTAGAGGACCAAATCAGGATTGGTCATAGGGTCAGTCTACCTTTTGGTAGGTCTAATAAGCCCATAGAGGCCTTTGTAGTAGCCAAGAGAGATAGACTAGGACCTGGTGATATTGGAGAGGACAAGATCAAGGAAATATTTGAAATCCTGGATGTTGAGCCCATGCTTAGCAAAGAAAATATCCGCCTAATAATGTGGATTAGGAATAGGTATATGTGTACCTATATGGATGCCCTTAACCTTTTTTATCCAAAGGGCTATAGGCTAGAAGCAAAAAAGATTGAAGATGATGGCCAGGTAGTCTGGACCTACAAGGATAAGAAGAACGAAAAAAAGCTAAACTACCTATCTCTAAGGTATGACCTGGATACAATAGACCGGATAGTAGGGGAAAAAAGGTATAGACTGGGTCCAAAGCAGGTGGATATAATCAAGTTCCTAGGACTTAACAAGTCAGTTGAATCAAGGAGCCTAATGGAAATCCTGGGGGTTTCCAACCAAACTATCAAGAGCCTAGTAGACAAGGACTTGATAGAAGTTAAGGAAGAAAACTACTACAGGCGGTCAGAAGCCAGGTTTAGGTCACCTATCAAGAAGATAAGTCTTAACAAGGACCAGGTCCAGGTGGTCGACCAGATAAAGGAAGGATTTTTCCTTGATGAAAAGAAGCCCTACCTCCTACATGGTGTAACTGGTAGCGGTAAGACCGAGGTATATCTGGAGTTGATAGAATATAGTCTAAATCAAGGTTTGGATAGTATTTTATTAGTACCGGAGATAGCCTTGACACCCCAGATGATAGCCAGGGTTAAGGCTAGGTTTGGAGAAATAGTGGGAGTATTCCATAGTGGCCTATCAGAAGGTCAAAAGCACGATGTTTACAGGGAAATTAAAAACGGTAATATCAGGGTAACTATAGGGACTAGGTCGGCATTATTCCTGCCATTTAGGTCACTAGGCCTGATAATAATAGATGAAGAGCATGATATGAGCTACCATTCTGAGATGACACCTAAGTATTCAACTATAGAAGTGGCCAGGTATATGTCCCTAAGGCAGAATATATGCCTAGTCATGGGGTCGGCAACACCATCTGTGGCAGACTACTACAGGGCTGACAATGGTGAATATAGCCTATTAGAGCTAAATAATAGGGCCAATGAAAGGGCCATGCCCCAGATAGAAATAGTTGATATGAAGGCTGAGATAAATAGGGGTAACAGGTCGGAAATCAGTAGGGTCCTGGAGGATGAGATAGTAAGGACTGTAAATGCTGGTAACCAGGCAATTCTCTTCCTAAATAGGAGAGGATATGCAAGTTCTGTAACCTGTAGGGAGTGTGGTCACGTAATTAAGTGTAAGAGGTGTGACATATCACTAACCTACCACAAGTTTAAAAACAAGGGCATATGCCACTATTGTGGACATGAGGAGGACATACCAAGCATGTGTCCGGAATGCTCTAGTACAAATATAGGTGTTTTAGGCTTGGGAACAGAGAAAATAGAAGAATATATAAATAAAAAGTACCCGTCTTTTAGGACTCTAAGGATAGACAAGGACACGACCTCCAAGAAGGGCCAGCTTGAAGCTATCCTAGATGACTTTAATAGACAGGAAGCAGATATTTTGATAGGAACTCAAATTCTTAGCAAGGGCCATGACTTCGAAAATGTAACCCTAGTCGGTATAATTTCAGCGGACATGATGCTAAATTATCCGGACTTCAGGTCCTTTGAGCAAACCTACCAGCTGATAACCCAGGTGGCAGGCAGGGCAGGAAGGGGTCAAAAGAAGGGCCATGTAGTCCTTCAGACCTACAATGTGGACCACTTTGCTATCAGACATGCAGTAAATTATGATTACAAGAGTTTTTACAAGGATGAAATCAGGCTTAGAAGGGCCTTTGGATATGAACCCTTTAATAATATGTTCAGACTGGTTTTTTCGGGTAATAACTATAATATAGTTAAAAATAATGCCACAAAGTTTATAGAGACAGTCAGGTATCTTTTAGAGGCCAGATCAATCGAGGTCAAGGGTATACTTGGGCCTAATGAGTGCTCAATCAACAAGATAAACGACCGCTACAGGTGGCAGGTTATTATAAAGGATGAGGTCATGGACGTCAAAGAAATCAAGTCCATGCTGAGATATATTTGTATCAGCAAGTTTGACCAGATATTCGACAAGGATATCAATATAAATATTGAGATTAATCCAAATAGTTTTATATAGTGTAGGAGGAAGTAGAAATGGCAATACGTAATGTACTAAAGATGGGAGACCCCATTTTGAATAAAAAATCCAAGCAGGTAGTAGACTTCAATGACAGGTTACATACCCTACTAGATGATATGGCAGATACAATGTACAAGGAGGATGGGGTTGGCCTAGCAGCTCCCCAGGTAGGTGTACTTAGGAGGGCCGTTGTAGTGGATGTTGGTGAAGGCTTAATAGAGCTTGTCAACCCAGTTATAGTTGAGTCTTCAGGCCAACAGACAGACCTTGAGGGTTGCCTAAGTGTAGTTGATTATGTAGGAGAGGTTACAAGACCAAACTATGTAAGGATCAAGGCCCAGGACAGGTATGGTAAGGAAATAGAGGTAGAAGGACATGGCTTCTTGGCTAGGGCTTTCTGCCATGAATTAGACCATTTGGAAGGCATTTTATTTGTTGAAAAAGTAGAAGAAACAGAAAAGGGTGAATAATATGCGTATAGTTTTTATGGGAACTCCTGAGATAGCAGTGCCTTCACTGGAGAGATTGATTAGTGATGGTCATGATTTGTGTGCCGTAGTGACCCAACCAGATAGACCTAAGGGAAGGGGCAAGAAACTGGCTTTTTCACCAGTCAAGGAAGCTGCCATGAGACATGAATTAGAAATACTACAACCTGAAAAGGCTAGCCAACCAGACTTCTTAGACAGGCTAAGAGAATTAAATCCGGACCTTATTGTGGTGATAGCCTTTGGACAGATACTTAGGAAGGAGGTCCTAGACCTACCCAAGTATGGCTGTGTAAATGTTCACGTATCCCTATTGCCTAAGTATAGGGGGGCTGCCCCAATAAACTGGGCAATCATAAATGGCGAAGAAAAAACAGGTGTAACAACTATGTTTATGGATGAGGGCCTAGACACAGGAGACATTATCAAGACTAGGGAGTTTAGACTGGACGATGAAATAAATGCAGGCCAGCTACATGATATCATGATGGAAGAAGGGGCAGATGTTTTGAGCCAGACTGTCAAGGCCATAGAGGATGGTACAGCTGAGAGAATAAGGCAAAATGATGATGAGTCTACCTATGCACCTATGATGGATAGGAATCTTGGCCATATAGACTTCAAGAAGTCAGCAGTCAGCATCCATAACCTTGTAAGGGGTACTGTACCATGGCCGGGTGCCTGGTGTGAGAGCCCTTATGGAAAGATAAAGATATGGAAGACTAGGATTGGCCAAGGACAGACTGATAGGGAGCCAGGTACCATTGTTTCTGTAGGCAAACAGGGTATAGAGGTTGCCTGTGGAATGGGTATGCTTTTGATAGAAGAGATACAGATGCCAAACAAGAAGAGGATGCATGTATCTGAGTATATAAAGGGCAATACCATAGAAATAGGAAAAGTATTGACTTAATAGGAGGGATAATTATGTATCCTTATGGATTATATATGGACAGGACTTTCTTGATTCTCATACCGGCAATATTGCTGAGTATGTATGCTTCTTTCAAGGTAAGTTCGACTACAAAAAAATATTTTAAGGTAAGGGCCATGAAGGGGATGACAGGCCAGGAGGTGGCTAGGAGGATACTGGACTCCAATGGACTATCATCAGTACCTGTAAACCCAGTACCAGGTTCCTTGACTGACCACTATGACCCAAGGGGTAAGACTGTCAGTCTATCTGAAGAGGTATTTTATGGGACTTCCATCACTTCGATTTCGGTTGCAGCCCATGAGTGTGGACACGCAATCCAGGACAAAGAGTCTTATGTGCCTATGATGTTTAGAAGTGCAATAGTTCCAGCAGTTAATTTCGCATCTTCTGCATCATGGATAATTATATTGATGGGTTTCTTTGTAAGTAGGCAGTTCTTGTGGCTAGGAATAGTCCTATTTTCAGCTACAGTTTTATTTCAGGTAGTTACTTTACCTGTTGAGTTCAATGCCTCATCAAGGGCTTTGAAGCAGTTGGAAAGTCTAGGTATAGTGGGCCTAGATGAGCATAAGGAAAGCAAAAAGGTATTGAATGCAGCAGCCTTAACATACGTAGCAGCAGCTCTTGCATCGATCTTACAGTTAGTGAGGTTGGTCCTGCTTGCTAGAAGTGATGATTAGGTCTGCAGTATATAAAAGTAATGTGACTATATGCAGATGTGTATAGTCACATCTGTTTGAAGGGAGATAATATGTCAGCTAGGTATATAGCTTATAAGATATTGTTTGATATAGAGGTCAACGGAAACTATTCCAACATGGCTCTTAATAAGTTCCTGAATGAAGCCGACTTAGATGACCAGGACAAGGGTTTTGTCACAGAGCTAGTATATGGCATACTTGAGAGGAAGAGGTATCTGGACTATATGATTAACAAGGTATCTAAAATCAAGGTCAGGAAGATGCAGCATTCTGTCAGGCTGGTTCTGAGGATGGGAACCTACCAATTGGTACATATGGATGGTGTAGCTGACTATGCGGCCATAAATGAGTCCGTAAACTTAATCAAAAAACTAGATAAGAGGTCTGCTTCTTTTGTAAATGCAGTCCTTAGAAATATTTCTAGAAGTCTAAGTGATATCAAGTCTATCAGACTAAATACAGTAGACAACCTAGCTATATACTATTCCTATGAGAAGTGGATAGTTGAAGGCCTGGTCAAGGAATATGGATTTGAAAGGACAGAGGCTATACTAAGTGCCCTATCCCAAAAGCCAAGTATATACCTTAGGGTAAATAGGACCAAGCTAAAACCGGGACAATCAATGGATGACCTTGTAGGGACAATAGTTGAAGACCTGAAAGGCCAGGGACTTGAAACTAGTAGGATAGATGGAATTGAAGAGGCTATAAAGGTCAAGGGCCTAAAGTCTATAGACAAGCATCCTCTATTCAGGGAGGGTTATGTAAGCGTTCAGGATTTAAGCTCTATGCTGGTAGCTAGGATAATGGACCCCAAAAGAGAGTCAAGGGTCTTAGACCTATGCGCTGCTCCGGGTGGCAAGTCTACCCATATTGGAGAGCTCATGGAAAATACTGGTCAGGTCATATCACAGGATATATTTGACCACAAGATTAAGTTGATGAATACCTATGCTAGGAGGCTGGGCCTTAAAAATATGGAGGCCAGGCTAGGAGATGCTCTGGTACTTAATGAGGGCTATATAGGCAAGTTTGACTATGTCCTATGTGATGTACCCTGTTCAGGCATGGGAATAGTAAGGAGAAAGCCAGAAATCAAGTACAAGAAGGAGGAAGAGGTCCTAGACCTACCAGGCCTTCAGTACCAGATTTTGGAAAATGCTAGTGCCTACCTAAGGGAGGGAGGCCAGATAATATATTCAACCTGTACTATTTTTAGGCAGGAAAATATGGATGTGGTGGACAAGTTCTTAGCCAACCACAAGGACTTTTCCCTAGACAAGCTAGGGTCTATCAAGGAGTTTTTGGGTCTAGGTGACAAGGCTATAGTAAAGATCTTACCAGACCAATATGAGATGGATGGATTCTTTATTTGCAGAATGAAAAAAATTTAAAAATCAATAAAGGTGTGGTATAATGTATAAAGGAAAGATTGTGCTCAAAAACTTGACAGAAGAAGAGCTTAAGGATTTTCTAGTGTCCATAGGAGAAAAAAAGTTCAGGGGAAGTCAGATATATTCCTGGCTATACAGGAACATTAGGGACTTTGATGAAATGAATAATATACCTAAGTCTCTTAGGGCTAAGCTAGAGGAACACGCAATAATAGGAAATATAGAAAAGGACCTGCGTTTAGATTCCAAAATTGATGGTACTAAAAAGTACCTATTTAAGCTAAATGATGGTAATATAATTGAAACAGTAGCCATGGACTACGATACGAGGCTGACTCTTTGTGTGTCCAACCAGGTTGGATGTAGGATGGGTTGTAGATTTTGTGCCTCTACCATAGATGGCTTATCTAGAAACCTAGAAGCATGGGAGATATTAGACCAGATTATCAAGGTCCAGGAAGACCTGGGCAAGAGGGTGTCTAATGTAGTCATGATGGGAAGTGGTGAGCCACTTGACAACTATGAAAACTCTATAAGGTTTTTGAAGCTGGTAAATGAAGAAAATGGACTAAACATTGGTAATAGGCATATTACCCTATCCACTTGTGGTATAGTCGATAGGATAAGAGACCTGGCTGACTTGGAAATTCCAATAAATCTAGCCATATCTCTCCACTCTCCCTTTGATGAGGAGAGACAAAAGATAATGCCTGTTGCCAACAAGTATAAGATAGATCAAATAATAGAAGCTTGTCATTATTATCTTGGCAAGACCAACAGGAGGATTACCTTTGAATATTCCTTGATAAAGGGGGTTAATGACTCCAAAAAGGAAGCAGAGAGGATAGTCAGATTACTGAGGGGAATGTTGTGTCATGTTAATCTAATCCCTATAAATCCAATAGAGGAAAGGGACTTTGAAAAGCCTGACATTTTATACATAAACAAATTTAAAGCTTATTTAGAAAAGAATAGTATACCTGTTACTATTAGAAACTCCATGGGGGCAGACATCAGTGGTGCCTGTGGTCAGCTAAGGAGGAGTGTAAGTAAGAGGTGAAGGAGGACTCGTATGGATTTTTTGTTTAAATCTCATATTGGAATGGTCAGGAAAAATAACGAAGACTATTGTAAGGGTGAGATAATAGAAGTCGGCGATGGTAGTGAGATAGGAATTTTTGCCATAGCAGATGGTATGGGTGGCCACAACAAGGGTGAGGTTGCCAGCCAACTAGCAGTAGAAAATTTAATAGAATTTTTTAATGATAACTTAATACAAAATGGAGTAGTAAAAATTGATTATATAGAGGATATAATTAAGCAGGCCTATAACACTGTCAACTCTATGGTATATGACAAGTCCAAGGAGGACATAATCTATGATGGTATGGGCACAACCCTAACACTTGCAGTTGTTTATAAGAATAAGGCCTATATAGCCAATGTTGGTGATAGTAGGTGCTATGTATTGAAAAATGGTGGAAGACTAGAAAAGATTACTTACGACCACTCAATAGTAGAGGAGTATGTAAAGGCCAATATAATAACTGAGGAAGAAGCTAGGAACCATCCCGATAGAAACAAGATAACAAGGGCGGTCGGAACAGAGCCAGTTGTATTGGTAGACATATACGATGTTGACCTTGAGGAAGGTGACAAAATATTATTGGCTACTGACGGATTGACTGGGGCTGTTGATAGAGAAGATATAGAGCAAACATTGTTGAATACAGAGCTTGATGATCCTACCCAAGGCCTAGTAGACCTGGCCAATGAAGCATCGGGCAAAGATAATGTTACTGTAATAATAGTTTTGGTATAAGGTGGTGTTATTATGGGAGCTACAGTATTAGGAAATAGATACGAGATATTAAGAAAAATTGGCGACGGTGGAATGGCATTTGTATACCAGGCTAGGGACAAGCTTTTAAATAGGATTGTTGCAGTAAAGGTATTAAGGCCAGAATTTGTCGATGACCAGGAATTTTTGGTTAAGTTCAAGAGAGAGGCAGAGGCCGTAGCCAGCCTATCCCACCCTAACATTGTGAACGTATACGATGTCGGTGAGGATGGAAAGGTCCACTATATAGTAATGGAGTATGTGGACGGACAAAATCTAAAGGAAATCATACAGGATGAAGGTCGTCTTGAGGAATATACTGCCTTGGATATAGCCAAGCAGATAGCTAGGGCTCTGAGTGCAGCCCATAGGAATGGTATAATTCACAGGGACATCAAACCTCATAATATATTGATATCAAAGGATGGTAGGCAGGTAAAGGTTGCAGACTTTGGTATAGCAAAGGCTGTCAGCAGCTCGACTATGACAAATATGGGAAGTGTAATTGGGTCAGTCCACTACATTTCACCTGAGCAGGCCAAGGGTAAGCACCTAACAAGTAATGCAGACCTATATTCCCTAGGTATAGTCCTATATGAAATGATTATAGGTAGGGTACCTTTTAGTGGTGATAGCCCTATATCTATAGCCTTGAAGCATATAAATGAGGATATAGCCTTTACAGAAGAGGATAAGATAAATATTCCAAATAGTGTAAGGACAATTATCAGCAAGATGACACAGAAGGAACCTGCTAATAGGTACCAGACAGCTGAAGAGTTGATAGAGGATATAGAATTTGTAGAGAGGAATATAGACCTACCATATATAAAGGACTATAATAACTTCGCTACGACTGATGTAGATAGGAGAGATCCTGAGATTTTCAATGGTAGAAAGCCAGTCCAATATGATGACTACGAGGACGATGACTACTATGATGAAGATGGAGATGACTATTATGAGGACGATGACTACTACTATGAAGATGAAGATATAGACGACGACTACTATGAAGAAAAGCCTAAGTCTAGAAAAGAAAAGAAGAGAGAAAAGAAGCAAGAAAAGAAGAACAAGGCCAAGAAGAAGGAAACACCAAGGGCTCGTAGGAGACTGAAGATACTTGCAGTAATCCTAATAATGATCCTTATAGGCTATGCGGCCTTTTTCATGAAGTACTTTGGACTTGGACTATTCAGCAAGGATAATTCAGAAAATGTTACAGTGCCTAGCGTTGTGAACATGACTGTTGAAGAGGCCCAGAAGAGTCTAGAGGGAACAGGTCTAAGGCTAGTTGTCAAATCAGAGGAGTATAGCAATGGTGTCAGCAAGGATAGGATAATTACACAGACACCTAGTGAGAATACTACCCTAAAGAAGGGAGACTCTGTGAGCGTAATAGTCAGCAAGGGTAATTCAAAGGTTCCTGTACCAAATGTGGTGGGCCTAAAGCTTTCTCAGGCAGAAAAGCTATTGAATGACAACAAGCTAATCTTAGGAAATGTTAAATACGAATATAATGATGCCGAAGAGGGCACAGTATTAAGCCAGAGTCTAGTTGGTGGTTCAAGTGATGAAGGTCAGAAGGTATCCCTAGTTGTCAGCAAGGGTAAGAAGGCAAGTCAGGAGAGACCATCTATAATTGATGATAATGACTCAAATGATAACGGGGCTATTATCAATGACAACAGTGGTAGGGACATAGACCCTTCTACAGGCAGGACATCTAGGATTACTAGGCCAAATGGCAGGTCAGGTAATAATAGTGGCAACAACAGTGGTAATGGAGGTAGTATAATAGTACCTGATAATGGTTCAGATTCTTCAGGAGGTACTACAAGCGAAAATATTATTGGTGGAACTAACAACTAAGATAATTTAGACAATATTACTAAAGTAGATTATGACAAGGAGTTGCCTAGCTGGTAACTCCTTGTTTTTAGGAGGAGATTTAATGAACAAGGTAGCATTGGTAACTGGAGGCTCCAGGGGAATTGGTAGGCAGGTAGCCATCCAGCTTGCAAGAGAGGGATATAGGGTATTAATAAACTACAACAAATCCAAAAGCGAAGCCCAGGATACCTGCCAACTGCTAAGGTCAGAAGGCTGCCAGGTAGAGGTTTTCAAGGCAGATGTATCAAAACAGGACCAGGTCAAGGCCATGTTTGAATTTTGCATAGATAGGTTTGGTCATATAGATGTATTGGTAAATAACTCAGGCATCAGCTATGAGGGATTGCTTACTGACATGGAGGAGGAAGATTGGGATAGGATAATGGACATAAATCTCAAGTCAGTCTTCCTATGCTCCAAGGAAGTCCTAGCCTATATGGTATCAAACCACCACGGTAAAATAATTAATATATCCTCAATGTGGGGACAGGTAGGGGCATCATGTGAGGTTGCCTATTCAGCATCCAAGGCGGGTATGATTGGTTTTACAAAGGCCCTGGCCAAGGAGGTTGGACCATCAGGCATAAGGGTAAATGCTATTGCCCCAGGTGTGATCATGACAGATATGATGAAGGGCTTCGGTCAGGCAGATATAGACTACCTAAGAGATGAAACACCCCTAATGAGGCTGGGCCAGCCTGAAGATATAGCTAATCTGGTTTCATTTTTGGCCTCTGACAGGGCTGACTTTATTACGGGCCAGGTCCTAGCCAGCAACGGTGGTTTTGTCATTTAAAGAACTTTAATTGACAAGTTACTTGTGTTATCATATAAGTAGTGATAGATACTGGGAGGTAGAATGAAAGACGGAATAATAATCAAGGGTATCAGTGGATTCTATTATGTAGAGGTAGGCCAGGACCTATACGAATGTAAGGCTCGTGGTATATTCAGAAAAAAGGGACTTAGCCCTCTTGTGGGGGATAGGGTTGCAATTAGCATAATAGATGAAACAGATAAAAAGGGTAATATAGAAAAAATATACGAAAGAAAAACTGAGCTGGTAAGGCCACCAATAGCAAATATTGACAAGGTCTTAATAACCTTTTCAGTTAAGGAACCAAGTCCAAATATGGTTCTTTTAGATAGGTTTATAGTTTTTTCGGAAAAGGAAAATTTAGATATAAGGATTGTTTTGACCAAGGTTGACCTGGACAAGGATGGGACTATAGTAGATAGGATAGTTTCTGATTATGAGAAAATAGGCTACAAGGTCATACCTGTAAGTGTTGAAACAGGCCAGGGTATAGACCAGGTTAGGCATGAACTAGAAGGATGTATATCTGTATTTGCAGGCCAGTCAGGTGTAGGCAAGTCAAGTATCCTAAATGCCATAGAGCCGGACTTCAAGCTCGAAACTGCAGAAATTTCACAAAAGTTAGGCAGGGGCAAGCATACAACTAGGCATTCCCAACTATACAAGCTAGGTCCAAATGCCATAGTTGCGGACACACCAGGCTTCAGTTCCTTTGACCTTACTGATATAGAAATTGAAGAGCTTCAGGAATACTTTATAGAGTTTGCCAATTACCAGGACTGCCGCTTTGGGAACAAGTGTATCCACAAGAATGAGCCTGCCTGTGGAGTCAAGGAGGCTCTTGAAGTAGGACAAATATCAGAAAGTAGGTACAAGTCTTACCTACAGATACTAGATGAAATAAATAATTTGAAAATTAGAGAGCTTAGGAGGAATTTATAATGAAATTAGCACCATCAGTTTTGTCAGCAGACTTTGCTAGACTATTAGAATCATGTAAGAGGGTAGAGGCAGCAGGTTGTGAATACCTACACCTAGATGTAATGGACGGTCATTTTGTACCAAATATTACATTTGGGGCTCCAATCATTAAGAGTCTGAGAAAGGACCTAAATATGGTGTTTGATGCCCACCTAATGATATCAGATCCGGACAAGTTCTTGCCAGATTTGGCAGCAGCTGGCTGTGACATCATTACGGTCCACTATGAAACTTGCACCCACCTACATAGGACTATACAGAATATCAAGTCATATGGTATTAAGGCGGGAGTTGTCCTAAACCCAGCTACACCAGTCTGTATGATAAAGCATATCCTAGGTGATCTAGACATGGTCCTATTGATGTCAGTTAACCCTGGCTTTGGTGGACAGAAGTTCATACCCGAGGTCCTAGACAAGGTAAAAGAACTAAAAAAGATGATTGATGACAAGGGACTAGACGTGGAAATCGAGGTAGATGGAGGCGTTACAAGTGAGAATATCAAGGCTTTGGTAGATGCAGGTGCTGATGTGCTAGTAGCGGGTTCAGCTATATTTGGTAAGGAAGATATTGACAAGGCCGTAATGGATTTAAGAAGAGCAGTAGATGGAGAATAAATGGGAACACTGATAAGCGATATAATTCATGGCAAGACTGCCTGCCTGGTCCTAAATGGCCAGCTGGAAGACTATGACTATATTAGAGAGGTCATGGATTACAATACATATGAATTAATAATAGCTGTAGATGGTGGTGCAAACCACCTATACAGGCTGGGAATAATGCCCAACTATATATTGGGCGACCTAGACTCAATAGATGATGATATCAGAAGCTACTATGAGGCCTCAGATGTTGTCTTTAAGAAATTTCCTACTAAGAAGGATGAGACAGATGCTGAACTGGCAGTATGGATGGTCGAGGAGGAGGGTCTTCTGGGCATAGATATATATGCAGCCCTTGGGGGACGTATTGACCACGAGCTAGCTAATATTCAGCTCCTATACTATATATTGAATAGGGGTATGTATCCTAGGATCATATCTGAAAGGGAAGAAATATACATCCTAAGAAATGAAGAAATGAACCTGAAGGGTAGTATAGGAGATATTGTATCTATCGTACCTGTAAAGGGTGATGCCAGAGGAATTACCCTTGCCAATATGGAATACAGCGTTGAGGAGCTAGACCTTAAATACTCGGTTACAAGGGGTATTTCCAATGTGATGTTGGCTGAAGATGCCTACATAAATGTAAGGGACGGCTGTATACTGGTTATAAAAAATATCAAAAATAAGTAATAAAATTATATGGAAAAGAGGTGCCTATGAAATCATATAATATATTAGTTGTAGATGACGAAAAGGAGATAGCCGATGTCGTCGAAATATACCTATTAAACCAGGGTTATAAGGTTTTTAAGGCAAACAATGGCCTAGAGGGTATGAAAATAGTAGACAAGGAAGATATCCACCTGGCTATTATAGATATGATGATGCCTGTAATGGACGGGGCAACTATGATAATGAAGCTGAGGGAAAAGCACAACTTCCCAGTAATTATCCTATCTGCCAAGTCTGAAGAGGTAGACCAAATAATGGGCCTAAATATAGGAGCAGACGACTATGTGAACAAGCCCTTTAAGCCGCTTGAGCTTTTGGCTAGGGTCAATTCCCAGCTAAGAAGGTATACCAAGTATATGAATATCAGTGACGATGATGCTGGTGAAAAGGAAGATGAAGGTCTTTATATTATAGGTGGCCTAGAGCTTAATGAGAATAAGAGGACAGTGAGTGTAGATGACAAGCCTGTCAAGATTACACCGATCGAATTTAAGATACTAAACCTTCTTATGAAAAATCCAGGCAGGGTCTTTTCTTCAGAGGAAATTTATGAGAAGGTATGGAATGAAAATGCTATTAATACCGATACTGTAATGGTTCATATAAGAAATATTAGGGAGAAGATAGAGCTTGACTCTAAAAAACCCAAGTATTTGAAGGTAGTATGGGGAGTTGGATACAAAATTGACAAGATTTAAGATTAACGAAATTCAAAAGAAGCATATATTTACCCTTGGGGTTATACTTGTCATGTTGATCTTGGCCTTCAACATGATTAGGAGGTACCACTATGTAGAGACAAAGATATCCGAAATAAAGAACGATCCCTTTGAGACAGAGGAGTATGCATCCGATATCTTCAATTCTAACTATTATCTTTACTATAAGAGCTATCAGGCTGAAAAGAACAAGGAACTGTCACCTGCAGATATATTTTTGAGTGAGGATACCATAAACTCGATAATTAAGAGTGCCAACATAGAGTACTATTCAGGTACCCTAGATGCAAACTCTGTTAAAAATGAGTTCAACCAGGTAGCAAATACGGACCTGGGACCTATGATCAAGGGGTCGGAAGGGAATATAAAGTTTTCCTGCATAAATACAGAGACTGGCTATGCCTTTTCTAACTATGACTTTAAGGAGTCGGTGAACAATATCAAGAAGTATATGGAAGCCAAGTCAAGTGACGAGAATTATGCAAGTATAGTAGAGGCCTATAGGTCTTCAGATAAGAATATAAATAAAAACTTCAGAAATTGCATCATCTTAGAATACGACAAAGATGGCAGGTACAAGCTAATATATACAAGTGGATTCAACAGGCAAAAAGTAAATGACTTTATGCTAGAGCATGAGTCAGAGAGGAAGATGAAGGTGGAATACAGCTTTGATGGAAATCTTCCGAGTAACTTTTTTGGCTATAATACTAACCAAATAAAGAATAGGGTCTATATCTACGCAATTCCAAGGGTCCTAAATAATAATTTCTATACTAGCAGTGATACCATTAGCAAGTATATAAACAAGCTAGAGAGAAGTAAGTTCACTATGATAGATAAGATAGCCAGCTTTTTACTTGTATCAATCTTCATAATTACCCTTATCCTGCCTAAGGAGCTCTTGACAGGATTTTATGGTATGAAGAATATCTTCAAGTTACCTTTTGAAATATTGGTAGGAATTATTATTGAGCTGGATTATTCCCTATTGAGGAATGACGTACCAGTAAAGGTAGTCAGAGAGACCATAAATGGAAATATCCTCAAGGAGGTCATGGCCAATAACGTACCTATTTGGTTATCCAAGCAAGTGGTAAATGGTATAAATATAGCCTACTGGTTCCTTGTATTTCTGATAACATTTATATTTGCAGTCTGGGTTAGGATGGTGCTAGCAACGGGTATCAGAAAGTACTTAGCCAAGAAGAGTCTTATCATAAGGCTATTCATACTTATTTACAGGTCGATTAGCTCTGGTATAAGGAGGTTTATGAATGTAGACTTTAGTAGGAGGTACAACAGGCTCTGCATCCTAGGTATAGTAATCATCAGCATTGGGTCTGTATTCTTAATCCTTAGTGGATTTGTGGACAGCTACCTGATCTGGCTTGCTATCATAGCAGTCTACTACTTGGTGATTATCATATTTGAAAAGGTGGTAGTCAGGGAGATAAGAGAGAGTGAAGATGACTACAATAGCCTATTTGGCCTAACGGAGAATATAGCCAATGGTAATCTTGATATAGATATTATGAGTCAAAATGTAGGTATATACGAAGAACTCAAGAGACAGCTTGTAAGTATACAGGAGGCCTACAAGAAGAGTGTAGAGGATGAAATAAAGAGTCAGAAGCTAAAGAGTGAACTGATTTCGAACGTTTCACACGACCTCAAGACACCTTTGACCTCTATAATATCCTATTCAGACCTACTAAAGAACGAGGAGGACCTATCAGAAAGGTCAAGAGAATATGTAGAGACCATATCAAGAAAGTCTGAAAGGCTAAAGGTCCTTATAGAGGATATGTTTGAAATATCAAAGGCACAGTCAGGCAGTATTACTCTGGATATCAACTATATAGATGTGGTCGAGTTAATTAAGCAGTGTATCTGGGAGGTAGAGGATAGGTTTAATGAAAGCAAGCTAGTTTTGAGGACCAGGTTGCCAGAAAAAAAGGTTATGCTTTACCTAGATGGCGAAAAGACCTACAGGATATTCGAAAATCTTCTAGTTAATATGGTGAAGTATGCACTTGAGGGTTCTAGAGTATATATAGAGCTAGAGGAGGACCCTGAAGTAGTGTCCCTAGTATTTAAAAATATTTCTGCTAGTGAAATAGATTATGACAGGGAAGAGATTACTGAGAGGTTCAGGCGAGGAGACAAGTCCAGGAATACGGAGGGCTCAGGCCTAGGACTATCTATAGCAAAGAGCTATGCCCAGGTCCAGGGTGGAGACCTTAATATTGACTTGGATGGGGACCTATTTAAGGCTATAGTCAGCTTCAAGAGGTCTGCCAACAATGGTGGTGAAAAATAAATAAGACAATGAGATGACACTCTTTGTGGATGATATAGTCTTGAGCTAATAAAAAACCCTCCTAGAGGATAACTAGGAGGGGGATATAGCTTAAGGCTATTTTTTTGCCTGATTTACCATCCTATTTGTAAAGGTGAAAAATAGGATTCCGGTAACTATAGTAGCAGCCAGGTCGGCGATTGGGGCTGCATATAGGATACCATTTAGACCAAATAATCTAGAAAGGATTAGTATGGATGGTATAAGTATCAGGACCTGTCTAAGTAGGGTCAAGAACATGGCTCTCTTTGGTCGTCCTATAGCCTGGAAGAAGTTTGATCCTATAATCTGGAAGCCCAGGAAAGGAAGGATCATTAGCCAGGTTTGCAGGGCATATACAGTGAATTCTACAAGGTCCTTGTCCTGGTTAAACATTGATACCATCAAGACTGGTACAGTCCTAATCAGGATAAAGCCAAAGCTGGTCATGCAAGTGGCAATAATAATGGCTAGTCTAGCAGCCTTGTTGACCCTTTCATAGTTTTTGGCACCATAGTTAAAGCTAACAATTGGCTGGAGACCCTGGTTTAGTCCTATGACTGGTAGGACTAGTAGGGTTGCTATACTTGTGACTATACCCATACCAGACACTGCTATGTCACCACCATAGCTGACAAGGGCATTGTTCAGAATCAAGTTTAGGATACTACTAAATAGCTGGATCAAAAAGCCTGGCATACCCAAGCTTGTGATTTCAAGTGCCAAGTCCCTATCTAGCCTCATGTACCTAAGCTGGATCCTGTGTAGGGCATCTCTTTTTAGGAAGTGGTGGATACTCCAAACCATTGACACAAATTGGGATATTATAGTTGCAATGGCTGCCCCACTCATACCCATCCTAAAGGCGTAGATAAAGATTGGGTCAAGTATTACATTTAGACCAGCACCAACCAGCATGGTAATCATGGACATCTTAGGCTTACCATCAGCTCTTAGAAAGTTATTCATACCCATGCTGACTACCTGAAATACTGTACCTATCAGGATAATCCTCATATATTCCTTGGCGTGTGGCAGTATAGCTGGACTAGCTCCAAACCAAATTAGGAGCTTATTAAGAAAGACTTGGCCAAAGATTGTAATCAGTAGACCGAATATAATTAATAGGGCAGTTGCATTACCCAAGACTCTATCAGACTTTTCATAGTTTTTCTTACCTAAGTTTATTGAAAATAGGGTGGCACCACCTTGACCAAAGAGGATACCAGTTGACATCATGATGATCATGGCTGGGAAGCATATGGTAAGGGCTGCCAGACCATTAGCTCCTAGGTCAGGGCTGTTACCGATAAAGATCCTGTCTACCACGTTGTACATGGCACTGACAAGCATACCAATAATGGCAGGTAGAGAGAACTTATACAATAATTTTAAAATGCTCTCATATCCGAGAATGTTATTATCTAGTGTCTGATTTTTATCAGTCATTGTTAGTCACCTTTCCTTTCTTAATTTTTTTCTTGCTATTTTCATTAAAATATTTTTCCGTATTCTCAACCATCTTGAATAGGAAGGAATATAGGAGGTTCTTTTCATCATCTGTAAGGCCGTCTGTCAGGGTACTTTCCCACTTATGTAGGACTGAAAGAAGGTCCTCCTTGATGTCCATGGCCTTGTCAGTAAGATAGATCCTATTTACCCTCCTATCTTTTTCGTCGCTAGTTTTGACTACTAGCCCCTTGACAAGCAGAGATTGGATAACCCTGGCTGTAGATGCCTTGTCTATATTAAGGGCACTAGATAGGTCGTCTTGCGAGCATCCGTTCTTGGCATATAAGGCATTTAAAAAGGGCTGCTCAGAGGCAGTTACATTTATAGATCTAAGGTGGTCGTTTTTATAGATATTTCCCTTCCTGTAGAGGATGGATATCATACGTCCTGGATTGTTTTTCATAGCTATTATCTCCTGACTATCTCTTGTATTTTAAGCAATATATCATTTGAATGGTCTAAAGATATATTGGGGGATTAGTTGCTTAGTCAACCAATTACATATTTTACTAAATATTAGTTGCTTAGTCAACAATTTTAAAAATATTTTTTTAAAGTTAATTTATATGCTACAATAGGGTGAGATATATGTATAAATACACTTAGCTAAAGGCTGAATAAGGAACTTATCCAGAGGCTTGAATAGATGTGAAAATCTAATAGCGGAATAAAAATAAGAAAGTGTAAAGGAAAGAAACAGAAAATAAAAAGTAAAAATAAGAAAATGTAAAGGAAAGAAACAGAAAATAAAAAGTAAAAATAAGAAAGTGTAAAGGAAAGAAACAAAAAGCAAAAAGTAAAAACAAGAAAGTAGAAGTAAAAAGATAGAAATATAATTTTATAGTAAAGGTGGTATGGAGATTATGGTAAAGGCAATTTTTTTTGATATCGATGGTACACTACTGAGTATGAAGACTCACAGGGTGCCTGATTCTACTAGGAGGGCCCTAGAAGAATTGAGGAGGAAGGGGATTAAGCTCTTCTTGGCAACTGGTAGGTCACCAGCCTGGTTGGGGTCTATAGAGGGTATGTTGGACTTTAAATTTGATGGTTATGTAATGCTAAATGGCCAGTATTGTATATTTGAGGGCCAGGTCCTAAGAGATGTTGCCATACCATTGGAGAGTCTAGAGCCACTTATTCCTTATATAGAAGAAAATAAGATATCGTGTGAATTTGTTGAAGAAGGTCATATGTATATAAACATTATAAATGATAGGGTATTAGCCTTTAGAGAGAAGATTGGTGGAACAGGCTACGATACACATGTAGAGGACCTATCTAGGATATATAGCCATAAGACCTACCAGCTTCTGGCCTATATAGATGAAAAGGATGAGGATGAATTTTTGGCTCATATGCCAAATTGTAAGGCTATGAGATGGTGTCCAGAATTTGCAGATATAGTTATAGCCGACGGTGGCAAGGACAAGGGTATAGAGGCCCTACTAAATCACCTAGGAATATCAAAAGATGATTGTATGGCCTTTGGAGACGGGGGCAACGACATATCCATGCTAGAATATGTAGGTAGGGGTGTTGCCATGGGAAATGCAAATCCACCGGTAAAGGAAAGAGCCGACTTTGTTACCAAGGACATAGATGATGACGGTATAGAATATGCCCTAAGGCACTTTGGTCTTATATAGATAAGAGGACTGGGACAAATTATGGCCAGGACCCTGTAAAAAATTAATAAGTTATAATAGGGGACTAAAAATGTCCCCTGTTTTTTATTTTTTCAAAAAGTCGAATAAATGTTGAAATAAGTGGGCTTTAACAAGGCACATCAAAAAGATAAAAAATAATTTAAAAATATTTTTAAAAAAGCCTTGCAAAATTTGTCCCACTAGTTTATAATGAAATTGTGGGACGGATAAGATACATCTGGGACACAAATAGCCGGATAATTGGAGGAAGGTTTATGAAAAATTTAATAGAAGTTCAGAAGAAAATCATTCCTCAGGCTATTGACTTGATGGAAAAGAGATACGCCATACTAAGGCAGATAAATATCAGTCAGCCGATTGGCAGGAGGATGCTTTCTTCGGTCTTGAATCTAAGTGAAAGAACCACTAGAACGGAGATCGACTTCTTAAAGGACCAGAAATTTATCAACATAGATGTCTCGGGTATGACCATTACGAGTCAGGGACAGGACCTCTTAGAAAATCTAGAGGCTGTAATGGGCGAGATAATGGGCATTAGTGATATGGAAGATAAGTTGAGGGAATTGCTTGAAATAAAGGATGTGGTGATAGCCAAAAGAACTGGAGATGACAATCTCAAGTCGGTTGCTAAAGCAGCAGCTGATTATCTCTTAAAAAGAATTAATGAATATGACATCATTGCTATAGCAGGTGGATCTACTATGAAGGAGCTGGCGGAGAATATAGACACTGACCAAGACTACGAAGGAGTCAAGATCCTGCCTACAAGAGGAAGTGTTGGTGCAGAAATTGAGCTACAGGCCAACAGTATAGCAGCAACTATGGCAAAGAGACTCGGTTCACAGGTCGAGTTCCTCTACATACCAGACAACTTAGATGGTAGTGCCAGAGAGGCCCTGATGTCGGTACCAGATATCAAGCGTACCCTGGACGACCTAAAGAAGGCAGACAAGATATTCTTCAGTATAGGAAGGGCGGATGTCATGGCCCTGAGAAGGGGAATGTCTGAAGCAGAGGTAGACCTACTAAAGGAAAAAAAAGCAGTAGGAGAGGCCTTTGGTTACTACTTCGACAAGGATGGTCAGATAGCTATGAAGCTAAAGACGGTAGGTATAGATATCGATATGTACAAAAATTCGAAGGATGCCAGCCTGGTATTTACAGGTAAAGACAAGGTAGATGCATTCCTAGCCTTGTACAAGATGAATAAAAATCTAAACCTAATAACAGATGAGGAATGTGCTAAGGAATTGATAAGTAGGCTGTCCAAACAGAGATAGTAAGACAAAAGCAAAGACAAAAAAATAAAAACAAAAGCAAAGACAAAAAGTAAAAACAAAATTATGGTAAAAATGACAAAATCTTAATTCTAAAAGAATTAGACGATGTAAATTTGGTAGAATTAGGTAAAATAAAAAACAAAAAGTATTTTTGGAGGTAACAAAATGGTAAAAGTTGCAATTAATGGTTTTGGTAGAATAGGTAGACTAGCTTTAAGAAAGATGATGGAAGAAACTGACAAGTTTGAAGTTGTTGCTATTAACGACTTAACAGATGCTAACATGCTAGCACACTTGTTTAAGTATGATTCATCTCAGGGTAGATTCAACGGTGAAATTATTGTTGAAGAAGGTGCCTTCATAGTAAACGGACATGAAATAAAGGTAATATCTGAAAGAAATCCTGAAAATCTTCCTTGGGGAGACCTTGATGTAGATATAGTACTAGAGTGTACTGGTCTATTCACATCAAGAGAAAAGGCAGAAGCTCACATAGTAGCAGGTGCTAAGAAGGTTCTAATATCTGCACCAGCAACAGGTGACCTTAAGACAGTAGTATACAACGTAAACTCAGATATACTAGATGGAAGCGAAACAGTAGTTTCAGGTGCATCTTGTACAACTAACTGCCTAGCACCAATGGCTAAGGTTCTAAACGACAAGTTTGGTATAGTTGAAGGTCTAATGACTACAATCCACGCATACACAAATGACCAGAACACTCTAGATGGTCCTCACAAGAAGGGTGACCTAAGAAGAGCTAGAGCTGCTGCAGCTAATATCATCCCTAACACAACAGGTGCTGCTAAGGCAATCGGCCTAGTAATTCCTGAATTGGCCGGTAAGCTTGACGGTGCTGCACAGAGAGTTCCAGTGACAACTGGATCAATAACTGAACTAGTTTGTGTACTTGAAAAGAATACAACAGTTGAAGAAATCAACGCTGCAATGAAGGCTGCTGCAAATGAATCATTTGGTTACACAGAAGATGAAATAGTATCAAGTGACATAGTAGGTATCAGCTACGGTTCACTATTTGATGCTACACTTACTAAGGTAATGGATGTAGCTGGCAAGCAGTTAGTAAAGACAGTTGCATGGTATGACAACGAAATGTCTTATACTTCTCAGTTAGTTAGAACATTAGGTTTAGTTGGAAGTATGACTAAATAATATAGGCCTGGCTTTTAAGAAGATAAAGCCTCGTTGATGCAAGTTATTTTAGTCCGAGGTTAATCCCTCGGACTTTTTTGTTGAAATAAATATGTTATATTATTATAAAAAATATGTCTATGAATACAAACAATATAGGAATATATGATATAATATTTATAAAAAATTATGTATTTTTATCCGGTTTAATCGACTAAGCTGGACTTGTATTTATAAGTCAGATAATGACACAATAAGTTTAAAGGAGAATTTCTATGACAATGCTTAACAAAAAGACAATTGAAGACATCAATGTGAGAGGGAAAAAGTGCCTAGTTAGATGCGATTTTAATGTGCCTCTAAAGGATGGTAAAATAACTGATGAAAATAGACTTGTTGGAGCTATGCCTACAATTAAGTACCTAATAGAAAATGGAGCTAAGGTAATACTTTGCTCACACCTTGGTAAGCCAAAGGGTGAGCCAAAGCCAGAACTATCACTTGCACCAGTTGCGACAAGATTGTCTGAAATGCTTGGTCAGGAAGTTGTATTCGCTGCTGATGCCAATGTAGTAGGTGAAAATGCCAAGAAGGCAGTGGCTGAAATGAAGGATGGAGATGTAGTTTTACTAGAAAACACAAGATATAGAAAAGAAGAAACTAAGAATGAAGAAGGATATTCAAAGGAATTGGCGTCACTAGCTGAAATCTTTGTGAATGATGCCTTCGGTACTGCCCATAGAGCCCACTGCTCAACAGTAGGTGCCGGCCAGTTTCTAGAGGAAAGAGTTTGTGGTTACCTAATCCAGAAGGAATTAGACTTCCTTGGATCAGCAGTAGAGAATCCAGTTAGACCTTTCCTAGCTATCCTAGGTGGAGCCAAGGTTAGCGACAAGCTAGGCGTAATCAACAACCTATTAGAAAAGGTAGATACTTTGATCATAGGTGGTGGTATGGCCTATACATTTATCAAGGCCCTAGGTCATGAAATAGGAACATCCCTACTAGAGGAAGACAAGGTTGCCTATGCTAAGGAAATGATGGATAAGGCCAAGGCCAAGGGAGTAAACCTATTGTTACCAGTTGATTTTGTATATGCTGACAGGTTTGCAGAAGATGCCCAGCCTCATATAACTGAGGGTAGGGATATACCTGCTGACTGCATGGGACTAGATATAGGACCAAAGACTAGAGAATTATTTTCCAATGCTATAAGAGAATCTAAGACAATAGTATGGAATGGACCAATGGGAGTATTCGAATTCGAAAACTTTGCAAATGGTACAAAGGCTATTGCCCAGGCTATGGCAGATGTAGATGCCACAACTATTATAGGTGGTGGAGACTCAGCTGCAGCAGTAAATCAGATGGGCTTTGGTGACAAGATGAGCCATATATCAACTGGTGGCGGAGCATCGCTAGAATTCTTAGAAGGTAAGGAGCTGCCAGGTATAGTAGCCCTTGACGACAAATAGGACAAGCTAAGTTTTGTAAATAAATACTTATAATAAATAAAAGGTAATAAGGAGACAAATATGAGAAAGCCAATAATCGCTGGTAACTGGAAGATGAATAAGACTATCAAGGAAGGTCTTGAATTTATAGAGGAAGTAAAGGGGCAGACAGAAGGTGACGTTGAGGTACTAATCTGCGCACCATTCACCCTATTAAAGGATTTGAAGCTAGCAACTAAGGGTACAAATATAAAAGTAGGTGCTCAGAATATGCATTACGAAAATTCAGGAGCCTTTACTGGTGAAGTTGCACCAGCAAACCTAGTAGAAATAGGAATGGACTATGTAATCATAGGCCACTCTGAAAGAAGAGAATACTATGGTGAAACTGATGAAACTTGTAACAAGAAGGTCTTAAAGGCTATAGAGGTAGGAATAAATCCAATTCTTTGCTGTGGTGAAACACTAGAGGAAAGAGAAGCTGACAAGACTATGGACAAGGTAAAGGGTCAGATAGTGGCTGGTCTAGCTGGTGTGAAGGCTGAAGACCTAGCTAAGGTAGTAATAGCATATGAACCAATCTGGGCCATAGGTACAGGAAAGACTGCTACAGCTGAACAGGCAAACGAAGTAATCGCCTATATTAGACAGGTAGTAAGAGATGTATACGGAGACCTTGCTGACCAGGTAAGAATCCAGTATGGTGGAAGTGTAAAGCCTGCCAATGTAGCAGAAATCATGGGACAGTCTGATATAGATGGTGCCTTGGTTGGTGGTGCATCACTTAAGCCAGCAGACTTCCTAGGATTATTGAAGTTTTAATAGATAGAAGGTAATAATTATGAAAAAACCAGTAGTATTAACAATAATGGATGGTTTTGGATATACACCTAATAAGGAGGGTAACGCCATAGCCTTGGCAGGAACTCCCCACCTAGATGCCCTATCTGCCAAGTATCCTCATACATTGATTGAGGCAAGTGGACTAGATGTTGGTCTACCAGGCGGTCAGATGGGAAATTCAGAGGTTGGACACACTAATATTGGTGCAGGTAGGATAGTATACCAGGACCTAACAAGAATAACAAAGGCAATAGAGGATGGGGACTTCTTTGAAAATCCAGCCTTGGTTGCAGCAATGGAAAATGCCAAGGACAAGAGCCTACATATACTAGGCCTATTGTCAGATGGTGGAGTCCACTCACATATAGACCACCTAAGGGCCCTACTAGATATGGCCAAAAGAAGGGGTCTAACAAGTGTATATGTCCATGCCCTTACAGACGGTAGGGACACAGATCCACAGAGTGCAATAGAATATGTGGGTCAGATAGAAGACTATATGAAAGAACTAGGACTGGGCAGGTTTGCCACAGTAGCCGGTAGATACTATGCTATGGACAGAGACCAGAGATGGGAAAGGGTCAAGCTTGCCTACCAGGCCATAGTTGAAGGTCAGGGACCAAGAGCCAAATCAGCATCAGGCTGTGTAAAGGCATCATATGCTGAAGGTGTAAACGATGAGTTTATAGTTCCAACAGTGATAGAGGGACCAGATGGGTCTATAGGAAATATTAAGGCTGAAGACTCAGTTGTATTCTTCAACTTTAGACCAGACAGGGCCAGGGAAATCACAAGGGCTATAGTAGACAGAGACTTTACAGGCTTTGAGAGAAACCTAGTTCCAACTAAGTTTGTTTGTATGACTACGTACGATGCTACTATCCAGGACGTCCAGGTAGCCTATGGGCCTGAGGATATAGTAAATACATTAGGACAATATATATCAGATAAGGGAATGAAGCAGCTAAGGGCAGCAGAAACAGAAAAGTATGCCCACGTTACATTCTTCTTCAATGGTGGTAAAGAAAAGCCTTACGAGGGTGAAGACAGGATCTTGATTCCATCTCCAAAGGTGGCAACCTATGACCTACAGCCGGAGATGTCTGCCTATGACCTTTTAGACAAGTTATTGGCAGCCTTGGATGAGGACAAGTATGACCTGATTGTTGTTAACTTTGCCAACCCTGATATGGTAGGCCATACAGGTAGCATCGAAGCAACTGAAAAGGCTATAAAGACTGTTGACGAATGCGTTGGCAGACTATTTGAAAAGGTAATTAGCCTTGGAGGCAGTGGTATAATCACTGCTGACCACGGTAATGCAGAGCTAATGGTAGACCTTGAAACAGGTAGACCAATTACATCACATTCAACAAATCCAGTGCCATTTATAGTGGTGGGGGATGAATTTAAGGGAAGAGACCTATTGACAGGTGGTAGACTGTCAGATATAGCTCCAACCTTGCTGGCCATGCTAAAGATGGACCAGCCAAAAGAAATGACAGGTCATTCTTTGATTAAATAATTCGTTCAGTATATTTTAGAGAAACTTTTACAAATTTACCCATCAATTTATTTGTAATAAAAACAAAAGGTAACGAATATTTAGGTAAAAATTAAGTGATCGATAATAGTTTGTGATATAATATTAGTGATAAAAATTATAAGCGTTTTGATAACGAGAGGAGAGAGAATATGTCAGCTATTGAATTAGTTTATGCAAGAGAAGTTCTAGATTCAAGAGGTAACCCTACAGTAGAGGTAGAGGTAGTATTAGAAAGTGGTGCCCTAGGTAGAGCTATAGTACCATCAGGAGCATCTACAGGAGCCTTTGAAGCAGTTGAATTAAGAGACGGAGACAAGGGCAGATACGTCGGTAAGGGTGTATTAAAGGCTGTTGACAATGTTAATGAAATAATAGCTCCAGAGGTTGAAGGTCTTGATGCTTTTGACCAGCCAGGAATAGACGGTCTAATGATAGAACTAGATGGTACTCCAAACAAGGGTAAGCTAGGTGCAAATGCTATACTAGGTGTATCTCTAGCAGTAGCAAGAGCTGCAGCTGATGAATTAGGACTACCACTATTCCAGTACATAGGTGGAGTAAATGCTAAGCAGCTACCAGTTCCAATGATGAACATCCTAAACGGTGGCGAACATGCAGACAACAACGTAGATGTACAGGAATTCATGATCCTACCAGTTGGCGCTGAATCTTTTGCTGAAGGCCTAAGAATGGGTGCCGAAGTATTCCACGCATTAAAGAAGGTTCTTGCTGAAAAGGGACTAGCTTGTGGTGTAGGTGATGAAGGTGGATTCGCTCCAAACCTTGAATCAAACAGAGAAGCCCTAGAATTAATTGTTGAAGCTATAAAGGCTGCTGGTCTTGAGCCAGGTAAGGACATAATGCTAGGTATGGACGTTGCTGCATCTGAAATGTACAATGCAGACACTAAGAAGTACGAATTAAAGGGAGAAGGAAAGGTTCTTTCTTCTGAAGAAATGATAGACCTATTCGAAGGTTGGGTAAATGAGTTCCCAATCATCACTATAGAAGACGGTCTAGACGAAGAGGACTGGGATGGATGGAAGCTACTTACTGAAAGACTTGGTAAGAGAATCCAGCTAGTTGGTGACGACCTGTTCGTTACAAACACTGAAAGACTTGAAAGAGGTATAGAAGCTGGTGTGGCTAACTCAATCCTAATCAAGGTTAACCAGATAGGTACTCTAACTGAAACTCTTGACGCTATAGAAATGGCTAAGAGAGCTGGATATACAGCAGTTATATCTCATAGATCTGGTGAAACAGAAGATACAACTATAGCCGACATAGCTGTAGCTGTAAATGCAGGTCAGATTAAGACTGGTGCTCCATCAAGAACTGATAGAGTTGCTAAGTACAACCAGTTGTTAAGAATTGAAGAAATTGTTGGTGAATCAGCTAGATACGAACAGTTGAAGTCATTCTACAACCTAAGCAAGTAATAAGAACTTGATATGAACTTTAAGAGGGGCTAATATTTAGGCCCCTTTTTAATGCCGATATTAGTGCCAGCCCCCTGATTTTGGTCAAAGTTTCATATATATGCTTTAGGCATGAATCAAATTAATAATAAAAACATCAAAAGTCAAAGAAATATTGTAATTACCCCCTTGATGTGTTATAATTAATCTTGGATTTTATAGAAGCAGAGTATGACGAAGGAGGACGTGATGTTAGGAAATATATTAATGGCTATACAGATATTTTTAAGTATAGTGATGATAATTGTAGTTTTACCACAACAGAGTAAGCAGAACCAGCCTCAGGTATTTATAGAAGATAGTTCTTCACAGGCTTATTTCAAGCCAAAGGGTAAGGAAGCCTTTTTGAACAAGATGACAAAGATAATTTCAGTATTATTTTTTATAAATGCAATAGCGCTAGTAATGGTAATGAAATAATTAATAAGAATGAAGATTGGTCGGCAGTGTCAATAGTTTGATGTTGCCGATATTTTTGTATATAAATCCATATATATGTTATACTAGAAGTGAAATTAGGTTGTTGACTAAGGAGGTGTTGGCAATTATAGATATGCTAAGACAGAGAGTGCTAGATTTAATACATGACCCATCCTACAAGCCTTTAAGAAGGGATGAACTGGCCAAGATTTTTGTAGAGCACCGTGACGATAAAAAAGAATTTTACAGGCTCCTAGACCAGATGAACGAGGAAGGAGACCTCTTTATAAATACAAGGAAAAAGGTGGCTAGCCTTGAAGCCTTTGATCTTAGAAGGGGGACATACAGGGGGACTAAGAGTAGGTTTGGCTTTCTAGTCTCAAACAAGCAAGATTTTGAGGATGTATTTATTGATGGTGAATCTAGAAAGGGTGCCTTCAATGGAGATGAGGTCCTAGTAAAAATAACCAAGCCAGCCAAAGGAAATAACAAGGCGGAGGGTCTAGTTGTAAGGATAATAAAGAGGGCCAAGCAAGACCTTGTAGGCCTATTTGTTAGCAACGGGTCTTTCGGTTTTGTCATAGTAGATGACAAGAAGTTTGACATGGACATATTTATACCTAAGAACTACTTTAGTGGGGCAAAAAACAATGATAAGGTGGTATGTAGGGTTACTGAATGGTCTACGGAAGAGGACAAGAAGCCAGAGGGCAAGATAATAGAAGTGCTAGGCCAAAAGGGGGATAGGTATGTAGAAATAGACTCCATAGTCAGGGCCCATGGTCTAGTAGAGGGCTTCAACCCAAAGGTAATCAACCAGGTAGATAATATACCTGACCATGTCCTAGATGAAGAAATAGAGGGCAGGGAGGACCTTAGGGACCAGCTAATATATACTATAGATGGGGATGATTCTAAGGACTTTGACGATGCTATCTGTGTTGACCTCTTAGACAATGGTAACTATAGACTGGGCGTCCATATAGCAGATGTTACCCACTACGTAACAGAAAATTCACCCCTTGATAGGGAGGCCCTAAAGAGGGCGACATCTGTATACCTAGTAGACAAGGTAATACCTATGCTACCAAAGAAGCTGTCAAATGGTATTTGCTCACTAAATCCTATGGTAGACAGGCTAAGTTTGTCCTGTATTATGGAGGTTGAACCAAAAAATGGCAAGGTGGTCAAGTATGATATAGCCAAGTCCGTAATCAGGTCCAAGGCCAGGTTGACCTACCACGAGGTCAGTGAAATCCTAGAAAACAATGATTCTGACCTGACTGTCAAGTACGCGGATTTTCTTGAGAGCTTTAAAAATGCAGGTGACCTAGCTGAAATACTTAGAAAGAGAAGGTTCAAGAGGGGTGCAATAGACTTTGACTTCCCTGAATCTAAGATCCAGCTAGATAGCCAGGGCATCCCTATAAATATAGTCCCTTATGAGAGAAGGACATCAAATAAGTTGATAGAAGAGTTTATGCTTTTGGCCAATGAAACTATAGCAGAGCACTACTACTGGCTCAAGTACCCATTTGTCTACAGGATACATGAGGAGCCAGACCTGGAGAAGATTTTAACTCTTAGAAACTTTGTCCAGGCCAGGGGCTACTCTATGCGTATAGGAAGATCTGAGGTGAGGCCAAGTGACCTTCAAGATGTCCTAAACAAGATTGAGGACAAGGAAACTAAGCAGGCTATAGGGACTATCATGCTTAGGTCATTAAAGCAGGCCAAGTATGCGCCTTCATGTGAGGGGCACTTTGGTCTAGCTGCCAAGTACTACTGTCACTTTACATCCCCTATAAGGAGGTATCCAGACCTCCAGATACACAGGATAATAAAGGAAAACCTGGATGGTAGGTTCAACGACAAGAGGAGGGCCCACTATGAAGCAATCCTTGAATCCGTAGCCAACCAATCATCAATCCAGGAAAGGAAGGCCGTTGATGCTGAAAGAGATGTAGACGACTACTATAAGGCAGTCTACATGGAAGACAAGACAGGACAGAAGTTTGAAGGACACATATCCAGTATCACTAGCTTTGGTATATTTGTAGAACTTGACAATGGAATTGAGGGTCTAATAAGGCTATCAACACTTGAGGATATGTATGAATATATTGAAAGTGCAAGTATACTCGTAGGTCAAAGAACAGGCAGGACCTTTATGCTGGGCCAGAAGGTTGAGGTTGAGCTAGTAAAGGTAAATGTAGATGCAAGAGAAATAGATTTTGAAATGATAGAAGGTGGTAAGCAATGTCGGGAAAAAAGATTCTAGCAACTAACAAGAAGGCTAGACACGACTATTTTATAGATGAGGTCTATGAATGTGGTATAGAACTAAAGGGGACTGAGGTCAAGTCAATCAGACAGGGTAGGATTAACCTAAAGGAAGGCTATGCCTCTGTAGACAATAGTGAAGTTTTTTTAAAACAAGTCCATATCAGCCCCTACGACCAGGGGAACAGGTTCAATGTAGACCCACTTAGGACTAGAAAGCTCCTACTCCACAAGGCAGAAATCAGGAAGCTGATTGGTGCTACGACTATAAAGGGATACTCGCTGGTACCAATGAGCGTCTACCTGAAAAATGGTAGGGTCAAGCTAGAGCTAGGGCTAGCCAAGGGTAAGAAGTTATATGACAAGAGACAAGACCTGGCCAAAAAAGATGCAATGAGAAGGATAGAAAGAGAGTCTAAGGACAGGTATTAGAAACCTATGAAGATGATAAAATATGAGGACATTTTACTTGGTACAAGATGAGTGGGGTAACTATAAAATTTTATCAATAGGAAAGTAGGATATAATAAAAAAATAAAAAAGGTGTTGACAAGTTTAACAAGAAGCAATATAATAATACTCAACTAAATAAAGCCGATGATAAAGAGAGTAGCTCAGATGAATTTTCAGCGAGTCGGAGTATGGTGTGAGTCCGATATTGAAGTTTGAAGTGAAGAGAGCTTTTGAGGTTGCTATAGGAAATAATAGTATTGTAGCAGGTTCCCCGCCTTAAGGGTTTGAGAGGATAGTATATCTATCAATAGGAGTGGTAACGCGGAAATTTTTCGTCTCTTGGACTTTTTGTCCAAGAGACTTTTTTTATTTGCGATTCCGGATAGCAAATAGGAGTTTTGCACAAGCCAACTACTTAGAGGCTAGAAAAGTATAATTTTTCTAGCAGATAGATATCCTATCAACAAGAGTGGTAACGCGGAAGTTTTCGTCTCTTGGGCATAATGCCCAAGAGGCTTTTTTGTTTGTTAAAGGAGTGAGTATGATGAAGAAAAATATAAGTAAATTAATATTACTAGTAATGTCATTAGTACTAGTAGTGGGGTGTACAGCCACAAAAAATTCTAATGAAAATGATAAGGCAGATGTTTTAAGTAAAATAAAGGCAAATGGTAAGCTAGTCGTAGGTACTGCACCAGGCTATCCACCATTTGAATTCACTGTAAATAAGTCAGGGAAAAGCCAGGTAGTGGGAGCAGATATAGATCTAGCCAAGAAAATAGCAGATGAAATCGGCGTAGAGCTAGAAATCAAGGCCATGGACTTTGATGCCCTTATAATGGCCCTTCAATCTTCCAAGGTAGACATGGTAATTACATCCATGACACCAACGGAAGAAAGAAAAAAATCTGTAGACTTTTCAGATGTATACTTTGAAGGAACAAATTCCATCATAGTAAATAGCAATTTCAGTAAGGATATCAGCAAAGAGGATGACCTAAAAAATATAGTCCTAGGAGTACAGAGGGGGAGTGTCCAGGAAATATATGCAAAGGATGTATTGAAGGCTCCAAAAATAAAATCCCTAACAGCCATACCAGACCTAATAGCTGATATGAAAAATGGTAATATAGATGGAATCATAGCCAGCACTGTAGTAGCAAAAATAAATGCCAACCAGTATGATGGACTTAAATTAATAGATGTCAACCTAAGTCAGGCCAACAAGGAAGAGGCAGCCATAGCCATTAAAAAGGGAGACAACAAGTCCCTTTTAGACATAGTCAACAAGACTATAAAGTCATTAAAGGATAGTGGACAATACGAGGAAATTTTAAACAAGAATATAGATTTAGCGAGCAAGCAATAAGAAGGGGTGGAGAAAAGACATGAAAAATATAGATAATGGAGCAATAGCAAAGGATAAGGAAATTGTAAATGATGGAGAAATTACAAAGGTAGTATTGGCATATTCAGGAGGCCTGGATACATCGGTAATAATACCATGGCTAAAAGAAAACTACCAAAACTGCCAGGTAATAGCAGTTTGTGGTGATGTAGGCCAGGGAGACGAATTGGAAATAGTATATGAAAAAGCCCTAAAGAGTGGGGCCAGTAAGTGCTATATAGTAGACCTGAAAAAAGAATTCGTCAAAGACTTCGTTTGGCCGGTCATAAAGGCAGGTTCTAAGTATGAAGGCAAGTACCTACTAGGAACATCAGTTGCTAGACCACTAATAGCCAAGGCCCTAGTTGATGTAGCCAAAAAAGAAGGTGCCCAATATATCTGCCATGGAGCCACAGGCAAGGGTAATGACCAGGTTAGGTTTGAGGTATCAATAGCAGCCCTTAGCCCGGATACAAAGATAATAGCCCCATGGCGTGAATGGGATATCAAGTCCCGTGAAGATGCCATAGACTATGCAAAAGACCATGGTATAGAGGTACCAGTCACTAAGAAGAGGCCCTACAGCATGGACAGGAATGTCCTTCACCTTAGCCATGAGGGTGGAGATCTGGAAAATCCTGAAAACGAACCAATCGATGACCTGTGCCTGATATGCACAAGGCCAGAAGATGCACCGGACCAGGCAGAATATATAGTTATAGACTTTGAAAAGGGCCAGCCGGTAGCCATAAATGGACAAAAGTTTGATGAGCCACTAGCCCTACTTGAAAAGGCCAATGAAATTGGGGCCAAGCATGGTATAGGTATATTAGACATGGTAGAAAACAGGCTGGTAGGAATGAAGTCCAGGGGTATATATGAGACTCCAGGGGGAACCTTACTAATGGAAGCCCACCAACTTTTGGAAAGCTTGACTCTGGACAGGGATACGGCATCTTTTAAGTCTCATATTGCTATTAAATATGCCCAGCTACTTTATGATGGCCTATGGTATACACCACTAAAGCAGGCCCTGGATGCCTTTATAGACTCAACACAGGAGACTTGTACGGGTCAGATAAAGATGAAGCTATACAAGGGCAACTGCATACCAGCCGGAATAAAATCACCATATTCACTATACAGTGAAGAAATAGCAACTTTTGGTGAGGATGATGTATACGATCAAAAGGATGCAGAAGGCTTTATACACCTATTCTCCCTACCACTAAAGACCAATGCTAGGATGAGGGCAAAAAGTGGCCTGGAAATATAGGTTAAGAAGCCAAAAAGTATAGTTAAAAAGAATTAGGCAAAATACATATGTGGGGGATATATGTTAGAAAAATAAGGACAGGTTGACTGAGGAGGTTAAGATGAAGAAGTTATGGGGTGGAAGGTTCCAATCTGAGACTAGCAACATTATGGAAGACTTTAATTCTTCTATTGGCTTTGACTGGAAGCTTTACCACTATGATATAGAGGGAAGTAAGGCCCATGTAAAAATGCTGGCTGAAACTGGAATAATAAGCAGGGAAGAAGCTGGACTAATAATTGGTGGTCTAGAGGCTATAGAAGCTGATATTGACCAGGGCCTGGTGGAATTTACTAGCAAGCATGAAGATATCCACATGAATATAGAGGCCCTTTTGATAGAAAAAATAGGTCAAGTAGGCAAAAAAATACACACTGCAAGAAGTAGAAATGACCAGGTAGCCCTGGATTTAAAGCTATATGCCAGGCATTCTGTGGACAAACTATCAGGCCTATTGAAGGAATGGATAGATATTCTAGTAAATATGGCAGAAGAAAATATTGATACAATAATGCCTGGCTATACCCACCTTCAAAGAGCCCAGCCCATATCACTGGCCCATTTTCTTATGGCCCATGTAGAAATGGCCAGGAGGGACCTACTTAGGCTAGAATCATGGAAATCTATCCACAATACCATGCCACTCGGTAGTGGGGCCCTGGCAGGAACGAGTTTTCCTATAGATAGGCATATGACAGCAAAAGACTTGGGCTTTGAAATACCAAGTATGAACTCCCTAGACGGAGTAAGTGATAGGGACTTTGTAATAGACCTACTTGGAGCTTGTTCGGTGGGAATGATGCACTTGAGCAGGCTATGTGAGGAGCTGATTATCTGGTCTAGCCAGGAATTTGCCTTCATAGAGATGGATGATGCCTACAGCACAGGAAGTTCCATGATGCCACAAAAGAAAAATCCAGATGCCTGCGAACTTATAAGGGGAAAAACCGGCAGGGTCTATGGAGACCTCTTGACTGTATTGTCTATGATGAAGGCCCTGCCACTGGCCTATAACAAGGATATGCAGGAAGACAAGGAAGCACTTTTTGATGGTGTAGAGACATGGACCAAGGCCCTGATGGTTGCCAAGCCAATGATGAAAACCCTTAAGGTAAAGAAGGATAATATGTTGAGGGCAACTAGACAAGGCTTCCTAAATGCTACAGACCTGGCAGACTACCTGGTTAAAAAGGGGTTGACATTTAGGGACTCCCACAGGATAGTAGGTGAAATAGTCTTCGATTGCATAGAAAAGGGCATTGGTCTGGAAGATATCAGCCTTGATGACTACAAGGCCTACTGTGGCCTTATAGGGGAAGATATATTTGATAATATTGCTATTGAAGCCTGCGTGGAAAGTAGGCAATCCCTGGGAGGCCCTAGTAGGGACCAGGTAGTCAATCATATTGAATTTGTCAGGGAATGGAATGTTTAGCTAATTAGGCTATGTATCCATGTATAGAAGATTGTTAAATGCAACTATGTGGATGGTCTAGATGAGTGGTATATAAAAGATATAGTTTTTTAGAGCGTAGGAGTAAAACTTCTACGCTTTTTTTTTCAAGTGAAAAAATATATTTGCAGAAAACAGTATGATTTTTTTAAAGTATTTAGCTATATTTAGTAAAATTCATCGAAAAAAACTAAAAATAATGAATGTTATTTCTAGTTAAAATATGATATCATTAAATTGGAATTATAAGCATGGTTACAAATATATGATAAGGAAAGGAGTTTCGTCATGAAAAAGAAAATAATTAATAGTTTGATGGCCCTGTTAATTTTTGCAGGAATGGGATTTGCATTTCTAGGTAATGTATATGCAGAGGGAAATTCTTACCCAGGTGATGGAGCATATACTATAAATGTTTATCATGATCATAATATGACATCTCAGCCAATGAAGGGTAAAGTTGATAAAGCATTTGTAGAGGCTATAATAACTAAGAAAGAAAGTGGTAAATATAGGCTTCAGATTAAAACTCAAAAAATGAAATATTTGGGTGTAAGTGGAGAAATAAAAGAAATGACTATAGATGGAAAAAATTCTATTAGTGCACCATTGTTTGTTTTTGATGATATTATTTTAACTGAATCAAATGGAGTTATTACAGCTAAAAATGTGTCTGCAAAGATGGAATTAATGGGATTTATTCATAAAGATGTAAATTGCTTTATGAAGTTTACTAAAAAATAATCATATATTAAAAATAGTTGTAAAGAATAATGTATGAAAGAATATTTGTAGCTATACTTTAATCCTTTAATTCTTAAATAGGGGGGAAGGTACGTGAAAAATAGTGTTAAAAAAATTAATAAAAGAATTATCACACTAGTCTTGATGTTTTCAATGGTTTTATCTAATCTTGTCTATCTAAAAGATGTATCATTTGCTGATGATAATTCAGGCAAGACACCAAGTATTACATTAGAAGAAAATAAAGAGTACACCGTTAAACTATATTTGAAAAATCATGAGGATAGTTTTATTCATAATAAAAAGATGCCTTATGATGTTGCTGAAATAAGGAAACATAATCCTGGAAGTCCGAGGTCAGGACCTAATAGTCTAGAGGGTGAGTTTTCACTTGAAGGGAAATTGGTGTATAGATCAGGAAAATATAATATAAAGATACCGGTCGTTACAAGTAGGATAGAACAAAATTTTAGATCAAGAAAACCAATTGTTATAAAAAATAATAATTACATTCTACTGGATGAAATTGAAGGGAAACTATATCCTAAGAATATATTAGAATTGGAGGGAAATACCGAATTTAACAAGGAGGTCGGACAGTTTAAGTATGAAGTTAAAAATATCAATATTGAACTAGATAACTTAGAAAATCATATTTATATAAAAAGTAAACCGACTCTATATTCTGCAACATATGTTGGTAACGAAGAAACGTTGCTATCAGAATATATAATAGATATGGAGGATTTAAGGAGTCAAATAGGTAACCTTGATTCAGTTAAGATAAATCAAATATTTTCATTACTTCATAAAAATGTAGAGGACAATGATAATAACATATCTCAGGTTAAACCAAATACCTTGTTAGTTGACGGACAAAGACTTGACATACCCAACGATCAAGCCTCCTATATGGAATTTAGGAATAACAATATAGGAAAAATAAATTGGGAAAAATATTCCGACCATATAATGTTGATAAGTGATGATACTAGCAAGGAAGATGCCCAAGATGCACTAAATGGTCCATTGGGAGGAATGTATGTTAATGGAATTAAATATCTGAAAGCGATTTCACTATCAGAGAAAGGAACATACAAGGGGATCCTATTAAAAGATGGAGAAAGAATAAAAATACCTACAAAAGAACAAGAAGGAAATATATTTGCAGAAGATCCAGATGACGAAGATAGTGTAGAAGAGAGTTTTTCTGATGTTTGTTCAGAGGCAATAAGGGTAGTCTTTGAACAAATTGATACTAGTGCCTATGCCTCAGACCTAAATTTGGATTCTAAAAAAGAAGAAATTAGCAAGATTGCAGACACAAAAGAAAAAACTAATAAGATTGAATCAATATTAAAGGAAATATATGAAAAAGAGATTAAAAAACCTTCTATTCAAGATACATATAATATAGAAACTAGTGATGGTATTGTTAAAATAAAGAAAGATAAGTTAAAAGAAGTTAAATTAAAAGAATACGAAGAATATAAGGCTATATTGAATAAACTTGTCGAAAGTAAATATACATGGCCATTAGGAATATATAAGGATAAAGATGAATTGATAAAGGCATATTCAGATTTATATAAAAATAATACAAGTACTAAAAAGTTAAAAATAAAGGCAAAGGAGTCATATGGTGTAGACTTCAATGATAATAAAGAATATGCTAATAAAATAGGATATCCAGCTTCTTTTAACTTTAAAACAGAAAATGACTATATGGATAAGAGGATAGATTATAAGTTTACTTTAGATGGAAGTGAACCTACTATGGAATCCGAGTCAGCAAGAGAAGTTTCAATTAATGAGGGACGTGTGGCATTAGATACATCTGCTTCCATGAAGGGTATGGACCCTGATGAATTTGGTCCATTAGGAAAGATGCCCGATAGTCTTTTTTATGGAAAGAACACAACAATAAAAGTAAAGGCTTTTTCGGATGGATTCGAGCCATCAGATACACTTGTACTCAATGTTAAACATGAGCAACTAAATACGAGTAACTTTCTACAGAAAAAAGTGTTTTTTAATGGAAAATATCATGAAGCTACTATAGGAGTATACGATATATTTGAACAATTTAAAAATTGTATATATTATGATACAGAAATTATGCTCGATGAGGTTAATTCTGGTCCAGTTTATGAAAAAGTAAAGAAAAAAATAAACGAAGATAAGCTACATAATTTTACCCTTTTGGACTACAAACTACTTGATTCAAATGGAAGCTTAGCCAAAATGAAAGGGGATTGGAAAACTGATGCATTTAATGATGGAAAAGGAAACTATGTATTAAATATATCAGTCAATTTAAATGAAGGAAGAGACCTGTATCCTATTCAGCTTAAGAGTGGAAAAATAGCCATGTATAGGGTAAGTGAGGACGGAGAACTTACAAAGATAAAAATTGGTAATGCCAATGGTGTTAGATATATTTCAAAAGAAGAAAGCAAACTAATACTAGATATAAATAATAATAAAGGTATGTTTGTTATAGCACAAATAGAGGATGATAAAAATTTAGAAGACTTGAAAAAAGAGTATTCTGAAATGATTGCCTTCCTTTCTAGCAAAGATAGCAGCTTGATTTATGAAAAAAATTCATTAGAAAAATTGAAAAGGGAAGCAGAGGCTGTTAATAAAGAAATAGAAAAAGAAACAAACAAAGAAAATGTGCGTAATCAACTAAATGATTTAAAGAAAAAAATTCATGAACTAAAGAAGACGACTTTTGATAGTTATAAGTTAGAACTTTTAGAAGAACTTACAAATGCTAAATCACCGGTAACAAGGGTATTAAAAACTACTGATTCAATAAAAGCTTTGGATTTAGCCATAAAAGATGCTGAATCCAAGCTAGATGCCAGTGATGAAGAAAAAAAGGTCGCAATTAAAGAACTTAAGGCTGCAGTCAATGATTTAAAGATGATTGCTACCGATTTTGCAAAGCAACCAGAAAATTTAGCTGATGGTGAGTACGAAGTACCAATTCAGTTAAGGCATTTCAATCGTAATAATGATACCTCAATGGGTAATGCAGCAATAGAAGGACTGGCTATATTAAAAGTGGCTTCTGGAAAACAAAGTTTGATTTTTGATTTAAAAGGTGTCACAATTGGCTCAGATACTGGTAGGGTGATTAAATTACAGTATTTTGAACCTAAAAGCAAGGTGAATGGAGAATCTGATTTAGGTGAACCTAAGAATCCAAATATTATTAAAAAAGAAAAAATCAAAGGTTTTGACGGCAAGGAGAGAGAGTATATACAGAAGGTGGAGCTTCCAATAGATAGCGATAAGTCAAATCCAATGAGGTATATAGGTATTTCTGTAGATGTTATGAATGGCATATTTGAGGGGA